>DATHPO010000109.1:0-4018 GCA_035483835.1 Terriglobales bacterium | reverse complement strand
CTGGTGGTGTACTCGACGCCCGGCGTGCTTGCAAGAATCTTTTCTACCTGTGCCGCCGCCGCTCTTGTGCGTTCCTGCGAGGCTGCATTGGGAAGCTGCAGGTTGACATATAGGTAGCCCTGGTCTTCGTCCGGCAGGAAGCTGGAGGGAAGGTGGCTGGAAAAGAGAACTCCGGCAATGACGCAGGCGGCAAGCAGCGCCATGACGAGCGCGCCCTTACGAATCATGCCACCGGACAGGCGAACGAAGCTGTTGGTCGAGCGCTCGAAATAACGATTGAACGCGCCAAAAAATCTCCCCAGGGCTCCGCGGCTCTCGCCGGCAAGGGGCGTTGGCCTAAGCAGCAACCCAGCAAGCGCCGGGCTTAGCGTGAGCGCATTGAAGGCCGAGAGGATTACCGATAAGGCGATAGTCAGCGCGAATTGCTGATAGAGCCTTCCCGTGATGCCCGGGATAAATGCAGTGGGCACAAACACAGAGGCGAGAACCAGAGCAATGCCAACCACCGGCCCGGAGAGCTCGGCCATCGCCTTTTGAGCCGCGTCTCCTGGCGCGAGCCCCTCCTCGATGTGGCGCTGCACGCCTTCGACAACCACGATGGCATCGTCCACCACTAAACCTATCGCCAGCACCAGTCCCAGCATCGAGAGTGTATTAATGGAGAAGCCGAACAGCGGGAACAAAATAAAGGTGCCGATTAGCGAAACGGGTACGGCCAGCATTGGGATCAGGGTGGCGCGCCAGTCCTGCAGGAACAGATAGACCACCAGGATCACCAAAAAGATTGCAATCACCAGGGTTTCCGCAATCTCCTTCATGCCCTCAGTAACTGGCATCGTCTGGTCAAGCGAGATAGCGTAATCGACGTCTTCTGGGAAGGACTGCTTCATTTGGGCGATCAGCTTACGGACGCCGGCCACGGTTTGAACAGCATTGGATCCGGGCAACTGATAAACGGCAATGCTGGCAGAAGGCTTGCCATTCAGTCGACTGACCTGACTATAGTCCTGCGTGCCCAACTCCACTCGGGCCACATCTTTCACCCGAACGGTCCCTCCATTCGACGCCTCGCGCACGATGATGTTGCCGAACTGCTCCGGGGTCGTCAGACGGCCTTGAGCCAGCACGGCATAGGTGAATTGCTGGTCGCGCGGAGCCGGCTCGCCTCCCACCTGACCAGCCGGATTGACAGCGTTCTGGCTCTTGATCGCGTTCACAATGTCGGTGACCGTGATTCCCAGCTTCGCCAATTGGTCAGGGTTCACCCACAACCTCATTGCATATTGGCCTGCGCCGAAAACCGTCGTCTGGCCGACGCCGTATGACCGTGCCATGGGATCGTTGAGGTTAATATAGGCATAATTAGCCAAATAGGTCGCATCGTGAGTGCCGTGTGGCGAGTATAGGGCGATCAGCATGAGTGGGGCGGTGGTCGCCTTTTTCAGGCTGACTCCGTAGCTGTTCACTTCGGGTGGCAGCTGCCCAGTTGCTAATTGCTCGCGCGACTGCGTGAGGATCAGGTCCGTGTTGGGATCCGTTTTGAGATCGAAGTCGACGATCAAACTCGTTTGCTGGTTGGAGGTCGCGTTCAGGGAGTACATGTAGGTCATGTTGTCCACGCCGTTGACTTGCTGCTCGATGGGCGTGGCGACGGCGTCCTCCAGCGTCTTGGCGTCAGCGCCAGGGTAGTTGGCTTGCAGCCTGATCTCGGGTGGGGCGATGTTTGGAAACTGGGCCACCGGCAAGAACGCGATTGTGACCGCGCCGACAATTACTGTTAGGATCGCGATAACGATTGCCACGATGGGCCGCTTGATAAAGAATTTGGACATGTTTTTCGACTCCCTTCCGTTTTGAGCAATCACTGGTCAGACGTCACTGGTCACTGCCCTTGAACGGCTTGGGCTTGACCGGCTCTCCTGGCCGGAGGTTCTGCTGGCCTTCGACGACCACGCGCTCGCCCGGCTTTAACCCCTCTTTGATCACCCACCTCGTGCCCGTGCGTTCCCCAACTTGAACCGGGCGCACGGCGACCCGATCGTCGGTCCCGACAACGTTAACCAGATAGCTGCCCTGCTGGTCAATAACAGCAGCCTGAGGAATCAACAAAGCACTGCGTTGCACGCCCATCACTGCGCGCACTTTGCCGTACTGCCCGGGCCGGAGGACATTGCCGGGATTGGCAAAGAGCGCCGCCAATTGGATCGCTCCGGTATTTTGATTCACTTGGCGATCCGCAAAATAGAACTCGCCTTCGTGCGGATATCTCCTCCCGTCAGCCAGGATGAGCTGCAGTTTCCAGTGCTCCAGGTGGGAATCCGAAAACTGTTTCGGAAGCGTTAGATATTCCTGTTCGCTGACGCTGAAGTAGTCTCTGATGGGATCGAGCGTCGAGATGGTTGTTAGCGTTCCGCTGCTGGTACTGACTAAGTCGCCTACCTGCGCCTGAGCGATTCCGACGACACCGTCGATGGGCGAAACTATACGGGTGAAGTTGAGGTTGATGGTCGCGATTTCGACCGCCGCCTGGCTCGCTTGAATTTGAGCCTTCGCAGCGGCGATCGCGGCTTTGGCCGCCTGCACCTGCGCTTTATTGGCAAGATTCGTCTGTACGGCGTTATCAAAATCTTGCTTGCTGACAGCGTCCGCCTTCGCAAGGGGACCGTACTTCTCCACGTCAAGCTGGCTCTTGAGCTGATTCGCCTCAGCCGTTGCGAGCTGCGCCTCACCTTGAGCCAGTTGCGCTTCTGCCTGCGCCAACTGGCCCTTGGCTTGGTCGAGTGCCGCCTGAAATGGGCGAGGATCAATCTCAAAAAGAAGTTCGCCCTTCGTGACGTATGATCCTTCCTTGTAGTTCCGCGTGAGCAGATACCCGGTGACCTGTGCCTTGATGTCGGCATTGACCTGCCCGGACAGCGTTCCGATCCATTCACGATAAACGGGAATGTCGTTCTGCTCCACCGATGCGACCTCAACTACTGGCGGCGGGGGCGCCTGCGCCGTGGGCTTGGCCCCGGAGCGAGCGGTAAAGAATATCAGCACGACCACCAGCACACCGGCCGATGCCCATGCCACGTGTTTCAATCTCAGAGCGGAATTCAGTTTCATTTCGTGTATCTCCTCGTCCGGGAATCTTCGTTGTTACGAAGGCCCTTCTTCCGCCGCTGTCGCTCGACAGCGTTCAAGGGCTGCTTTGCCCGACGCTAAGGAAGAGCCGCAATTCCTCTGCTTTTATTGGCCGAAATTTTAATTAGTTGAGTCTTGCTTCAAGTAATAGTTGAGTGTATACTCAAATAGAATCCGCCCGGCATGGAGCCGCGCGGCAGTGGGCCGGAGGCCGTCGTCAAGCGGCTGGACGGGCCAAATCGTTTGGAGAGAATGAATGCCTTTAGTGTCGGATAGCGCCTCCGTCTCGCAGGACCGGAAGGTCCATTTCGGCCCCACTTTTGTGCTGCCGTTGGCCCTGGGCTCCATGCTGAACCCGATCAACTCCACGATGATTTCAACGGCGCTCGCGCCAATTGGAAAAGACTTCGCGGCCACGGTGGCTCAGACGGGATGGCTGATCGCCGGGCTTTACCTGACGAGCGCGGTCGCCCAGCCGACGATGGGACGTCTTGCCGATCTTTTCGGTCCGCGGCGGATCTATCTCCTCTCACTTGTGCTGGTCGCTCTGGCCGGCCTCGGCGGCGTCGTCGCGCCTACGCTGGGCGCGCTTGTGGCCGTACGCGTACTGCTCGGTGTTGGCACCTCGGGCGCCTATCCCTCCGCCATGCGAATCTTCCGCGTCCAGGCTGACCAACTCGGCATGGCGCCACCCCGCATGGCTATGGCAACCCTGTCGCTCGCCGCGATCTCCACCCAGGCTTTCGGCCCCGCGCTGGGGGGCTTCATTACCGGCGTCTTCGGATGGCACGCCATCTTCTCGGTCAATGTGCCACTCGCCCTTATCACCGCATTATTAGTGTTCCTGTGGGTACCCAGGGATGTCCCGCGGACGACGGGCCTGCGCGAACTC
>DATHPO010000108.1:0-82945 GCA_035483835.1 Terriglobales bacterium | reverse complement strand
CCATCTTCGCTCACGTGAGTGACCGTGCCGTCGACGGCGTGCAGGCCGCCCTTGCCGACTTTCTCAACTTCGACAGCCGTTTCTTCCCCGCCTTTCGCGGTGTAATGAGCGACAACTTCAGAGCCTTCCGTGAGTCCGTGGAAGGAATCTTTCGCGCCAGTGGCAGTGGCTTGGGCGCCGCGGACAGTGGTCTTGGCGACAAAATGAAAGGTGTGCTCGGTGCCGTCGGCGGTTTTAACGACGATGGTTTTGGTTGCTTCATCGACCTTGGTGATCGTGCCGTGGACGGCAGAGACGACAGCCTCATCCGCGCGCGCGGGCAGAAGGAAGAGAGAAGCAACGGCGAGCAAGCGAAGCGAGTACTTGAACATGAGAACCTCCACCCCAGTATTCAGATTAGGTTGAATTGAGAAACAATAATACCGCAGGCGAGTAAGGAACTGTAGTGCAAACGGCGTGCGGGATTAGAAGGACGGAGGAAGCAGCCGGAGAAGCCAATCCGAGAGAGAAACCCGTCAGGGCGCGAAGCCTGGAAGAGACTTTTTTGCAGGTTGACTAACGACCATATTTCTGCACATATCGAAATATGGCTGCCACCCAAACGAAGAAAAGCACGGAGCAGGTGACGAAGTTCGCCGATATGTTGTCGGCCATGGGTACGGAACCGCGGCTGCGCATCATGCAACTACTGCTATCGGCGCACCCGGAAGGGCTCGTGGTAGGCAACATTCAAGAAGAATTGGAAATTCCGAATTCGACGCTCTCCCACCATTTGGACAAATTGAAAAATGAAAATCTGGTGCAAGTGAAGCGAGAGAGCACCTTTTTGCGATATACGGCGAACACGGAAGCGCTTCAGGAGTTGATGCAGTTTCTTTATTCGGAGTGTTGCACGCGAAATAAGGCGCTGCGGCCGCGGGACATTATCGAAATCTGCCGTTAGGAGGGCGCGATGGATAACGCAAATATCGAGAACGCAGACATCAAGGAAATGGTACGGGAGAAATACGGGCAGGCGGCGCGGCGAGCCGGGGCGGGCGGGAGTTCGTGCTGCGGCGCGGCGCCAGCGACGGGAGCCGCGTGCGATCCGATTACTTCACATTTGTATGACGCCGCGCAGATGGAGCAAGTGCCGGAGCAGGCGCTGCAAGCTTCGCTCGGC
This sequence comes from Terriglobales bacterium, assembly GCA_035483835.1. Taxonomy (GTDB): domain Bacteria; phylum Acidobacteriota; class Terriglobia; order Terriglobales; family Acidobacteriaceae; genus JABDBE01. The sequence goes on along the minus strand of DATHPO010000108.1, from coordinate 81,783 downwards.
TGCGGCAATCCGACGGCGCTGGCGAAATTGAATGCAGGAGAAGTCGTGCTCGACCTTGGATCGGGAGGCGGGATTGACGTTTTACTTTCGGCGCGGCGAGTGGGGCCGACTGGCAAGGCCTATGGCCTTGATATGACGGACGAGATGCTGGCACTGGCAAACGAGAACAAGCGCAAAGCGGGGGCTGAGAATGTGGAATTTCTTCGCGGAGAGATCGAGCACATTCCACTTCCTGACAATTCCGTGGATGTAATTATTTCAAATTGCGTGATCAATCTTTCCGCCGATAAAGACAGCGTGTTGCGAGAGGCGTATCGGGTTCTGAAGCCGGGCGGGCGTTTTGCGGTATCGGATGTGGTTACCCGAGGCGAGATTTCTCCGCGGATTCGGCAGAGCATGCTTTTGTGGGTTGGGTGCGTCGCGGGGGCGCTGGAAGAAGGGGAATACCGCGACAAGCTTGGAGCTGCCGGATTCGAGCAGATTGAGGTGGAACCGACGCGAATTTACCGCGTCGAAGATGCGCGGGAGTTTCTGTCAGAGAAAGGACTGGATCTGGACTCACTCGCGCCGCAGGTGGATGGCAAATTCTTGAGTGCGTTCGTGAGAGCCGTCAAGCCGGTGTCAGTGAAAACGACGGACAGTTGCTGCGGCCCGGCGTGCTGCAAATGATGTTTCTGGCTTCATTATTCGGATCGCGGGAGTAATGCCGTGCCAGCACTCTACAACGTGCTCTTCCTTTGCACTGGAAATTCGGCTCGTTCCATCATGGCTGAAGCCATTCTCAACCACAAAGGCAAACCCACCTTCAGCGCCTACAGCGCTGGAAGCCACGCTTCGGGAATTGTGAGACCCGAGGCGCTCAAGCAGCTAGAGACTTCGGGATTGCCTACCGACGGCCTGCGCAGCAAAAACTGGGACGAATTCGCAAAACCCGGAGCGCCGAAGATCAACTTCGTCTTCACCGTTTGCGACAACGCTGCGAAGGAAGTCTGCCCAATCTGGCCGGGCCAGCCGATGACGGCGCATTGGGGCGTTGCCGACCCGGCAGAGGTGAAAGGCACGCCGGAGCAAATCGCGCGGGCTTTTCGGGATGCATTCCTGCTGCTTGACCGCAGAATCAGTCTCTTTCTCTCATTGCCTCTCCAAAGTCTCGACAAACTCGCGATCCAAACCGAAGTTGACCGCATCGGGAAACTATGAAATCAAATCTGGGTGCCCGAATCGTCGCGGAATTCCTGGGAACAGCGTTTCTCGTGGCTGCTGTTGTTGGTTCAGGAATTATGGCGGAGCGGCTCGCCAGCGGAAACGCTGCTTTAGCTCTGCTGGCGAATACGATCGCCACTGGCGCGGCGCTTGTGGCATTGATATTGACGTTCGGGCCGATATCCGGTGCGCACCTGAATCCGATCGTTTCCGTGGCGGACGCGATGGAAGGCGGTTTGGCTTGGGCCGAGACGCTTCCTTACGTTGCCGCCCAAATCTTCGGCGGGGTTTGTGGAACGATTGCAGCCCACGCCATGTTTGGCCTTCCCTTGGTTACTCTGTCCCGCCATGTGCGTAGCGGACCAGCCCAAATTTTCAGCGAGTTTATCGCGAGTTTCGGCCTTCTATGCGTGATTTGGGGATGCTCCAGATCTCGCTCGAACGTGGTGCCGTTCGCAGTCGGGAGCTACATCACGGCTGCGTATTGGTTTACGTCCTCGACGTCTTTCGCCAATCCTGCGGTGACGATTGCGAGATGTCTGAGCGACACGTTCGCGGGGATTCGGCCTGCCGATGTTCCTCTCTTCGTGGTGGCCCAATTTGCGGGAGGAATCGCGGCAACCTTTCTGTTTCGTTGGCTTGTTCCAAACCTGCCGTCGAGGGCGAAGGATGTTCTGGTGCGCCATGGCGCTGAACTCTGATCGTGCATGCGAAATGGTGGACAAGAACGAGCGCAGTTCGAGCCATTCGAAGAGAAAGGGTTAAGATTGCTCGCTGAAAAATTTGGTGCGGTCGAGTGGATTCGAACCACCACGGTATTGCTACCGCCAGCCCCTCAAGCTGGTGCGTCTGCCAGTTCCGCCACGACCGCACAGAGGTGAGGTAGACAGTTTAACTGCCAGTGAGAAAGGCCGCAAGCCCAGCCAGAGAACGCGGCAGCAAGCCGGTCCCCAAAGTCCACTCAAACCAATTAGGAAGCAGTTCTCGCTTCCGGGACAGCCGTTCCACGAGGAGTGAGAACTGCCAACAGGATGGCCACAATTGCCAAGGCGGGAACATCGCCGAGTAGATGCCCGTGCTCGGCGGGCGCCTTGAGAGCCTGGATGGCCATGATTCCTGCATGAACGAGGCTCGACCAGACTGTGAACCAAATCAGGCTGCGGTGTTGTAAAGGATTGCGAGACGCAATCAGCAGGAATATCCCAAGAGTGGCGTAAACACCGAGGATCATTTGTTCGTACTCGGGTTGGTTAGGTTGCCACCGCCAGCCCGACGGCCACAAGGACATCATCAAGGGATAGACCCCGAATATGAAGATCAAGCCAGTGAGGATCAGGACATACCGAAGTAAACGAACGTGCGAATCGCCGCTCATGCGTCTCTCCTTAGAATGAGTTTCGGGAGCCGAGGGAAATTAGCGGGGAGAGTAATCCCGATTGTTCGCGAAGTCAATAAGGCGACGACGGTGAGGTGGGTGCAACACAGAACTGGCGAGCGCGCAATAATAAGGCGCGCCGCTATCGCGAGGGCTACGGTTTCTTCGGCGGTGTCGTGGCCGGTTGCAAAGGAGCAGGTTGCGACGAAGCGGGCGCCGTGCTCGACGCAGGTGGATTGCTCTGGGGAGCAGGCGTTTGCGGCACTGGCGTTGGCGTGGCTGGAATTGTTGCGGGCGTCTTCACGGGGGCGGGCTTGGAGACTTGACGCAGCACTGAGCCGCCTTGCTCGACCGCCTTGTCCGTGCGCAACACGAGGGCCAGGGCACAAATCATGAACATGATGGCGCACCAGGTGGTGGCCTGCGAAAGAATCGTGGCGGCTCCGCGAGGACCGAAAGCGGTTTGGCTGCCTGCGCCGCCGAACGCGCCGGCGAGGTCAGCGGCTTTGCCGCTCTGGAGAAGAACCACGATGATCAAGACGAGGCAGTTCATCACGTAGAAAATGGTGAGCAGCGGGCCCGCCCAACGGAACCCGACGACAACAATGGCCAAACCAATCAGAATGGCGATAGTCCACTTCATCCAACCTGGCATTTCTATCTCCCTGCGCAATCTCGTACGATGCTTGCGAACGATTTGGCGTCTAGGCTCGCCCCGCCTACCAGCGCTCCATCGAGTTCTTCCTGCGCCATCAATCCCTGAATATTGTCAGGCTTGACGCTGCCGCCATAGAGAATCCGCAATGCGGAGGCGTGAGCGGCGGAAAACTTTTCCTCGGCGCATTTACGGATGAGGCGGTGAGTCTCCGCGGCAATTTCCGGAGTGGCCGTCTTGCCGGTCCCGATGGCCCACACTGGTTCGTACGCTATCAGAATACGGGAGAATTCATCGGGGGTCAACGAACCGGGGCCATTGAGGAACTGAGTTCTGCAGACTTGTTCCGTAGCGCCAGCCTCGCGATCATGCAGCATTTCGCCGATGCAGACGATGGGAGTAAGGCCGGCGGCGAGGGCGGTTTTGGTCTTCTTGGCGACGGTTTCGTCGGTTTCGCCGAAGAACTGTCGTCTTTCCGAATGGCCAATGATGACGTAGCGGCAGCCGACTTCCACTAGCATTTCAGGGGAGATTTCGCCGGTGAAGGCGCCTTCTTTTTCCCAAAAGACGTCCTGTCCGGCGATGGCGATCTGCGTGCCGCGCGCGGCTTCGACGGCGGCATGAAGGGCCGTGAAGGGCGGAGCGATGACGATGTCGCACTGCTTGATGCCGTCAACGAGCATGGAGAAGGCGGAGAAAAAGACCTGAGTTTCCGTTTCCGTCTTGTACATCTTCCAATTTCCGGCAATGACGCGGCGGCGGGTTAGCTTGCCGGCCGCGATGGTCATTTCCTCAGCGGGGTTATCGGTCAAAGCTTCGACACCGGGAAGTTTGGCGCCGGCCAGAAATTCGAGCGAAGCGCCCCCTCCGGTGGAGATGTGAGAAATTCTGTCGGCGACGCCGGACTGGTGGACGGCTGCGACGGAATCGCCCCCGCCTACGATGGATGTGGCGCCCGCGCTGGTGGCGGCCGCGACGGCTCTGGCGACTTCGAGCGTTCCATTCGCGAAAGCGGGCATTTCGAAGACGCCCATGGGGCCGTTCCAGACGAGGGTCTTGGCTCTGGAAATTTCCGCGGCGAAGGCAGCAGCGGTTTTTGGTCCGATATCGAGACCCATCTGATCGGGGGGCGTGGCAGAGATATCGACCGTGGATGCGGGCGCGGTGGGTTTGAATTCGGGAGCGATGACATGGTCGACTGGCAGCAGCAACTTGAGGTTGTTCTGCTTGGCGTCAGCGAGAAGTTTGCGCGCGAGATCGAGTTTGTCGTCTTCGACCAGAGATTTTCCGATGGGCAAGCCCTGTGCTTTGAAAAATGTATAGGCCATTCCGCCGCCGATGAGCGTGGCGTCGGCAATTTTCATGAGATTTTCGACCACTTCGATCTTGTCGCTGACTTTTGCGCCGCCAAGAATCGCAACGAAAGGGCGCGTGGGATTGCTGAGGGCTTTGCCGAGATAGTTGAGCTCTTTCTCCATGAGCAGACCGGCGGCGGACTGCTTCACGAAGCGCGTGATGCCCACGACGGAAGCATGGGCGCGATGCGCGGAGCCGAACGCGTCGCAAATAAAGAGCCCATCGCAGAGCGAGGCGAGTTGCTTTGAGAATGCTTCGTCATTTTTCTCTTCTTCGGGGTGGAAGCGCACGTTTTCGAGAAGAAGAATTTCGCCGTCGCCGAGAGTCTTGCTCTTGGATTCGGGGACCGCACCCACGCAATCGGAGGCAAAGCGAACGGGTTTGCCAATGAGCGATTCGAGTTTTTTCGCGACCGGAAAAAGAGAAAATTTGGAATCGGGACCGCCTTTGGGACGGCCGAGGTGCGAAGCGAGTATCAGGCGGCCGCCTTTTTTAACAGCGAGTTGAAGCGTGGGAAGTGTTTCGCGAATGCGTGTGTCATCGGAGACGACACCGTCCTTGAGAGGGACGTTGAAGTCCACGCGGATGAAAACGCGTTTGCCGCGGAGATCGAGGTCGTTGATGGTGAGTTTATTCATGAATTCGTGACTCGTGATTCGTTATTTTTGATTCCTGAGACAGACGGGCGGGGCCCGTACAAGATAAAGAATCCCCGCGCACAAATAGCCGATGGGCGGGCTAGAATTTCGCCGCCATGAATTTGATGAGATCGCGGCAACGGCAGGAATAGCCCCACTCGTTGTCGTACCAGGCCAGAACCTTTACGCAGCGATCGCCGACGACTTTCGTATAGCCGGCGTCGACGATGGAAGAGTTGGGGTTGCCTTTGAAATCGGCGGAGACGAGTTCTTCCTCCGTGTAAGCGAGCACACCTTTCATGGGGCCGTGGGCCGCGGCTTTCAGAGCGGCGTTGACGGTCTCGACAGTCGCCGGCTTCTCTACAAAAACGGTGAGGTCGACGACGCTGACGTTCGGCGTTGGTACACGCATGGCGTAGCCGTCGAGCTTGCCTTTCAGTTCTGGAATGGCGAGATGGAGGGCTTTGGCTGCACCAGTCGAGCTCGGGATCATGTTGATGGCAGCGGCGCGCGCGCGGCGGAGATCCTTGTGGGGTAGATCGAGAAGCTTCTGGTCGTTCGTATAGGAGTGGATGGTGGTCATAGTGCCGCTGTGAATGCCGAAGGTGTCTTGGAGAACTTTGGCGACTGGAGCCAGGCAATTCGTGGTGCAGGAGGCATTGGAAACCACGTGATGCTTCGCGGGATCGTAAGTCTTGTCGTTGACGCCGAGAACGAGCGTCGCATCGGGGCCGTCGGCCGGCGCGGAGATAATGACTTTCTTGACCGGGCCGCGGAGATGCTTTTTTGCGTCGGCGCCCTTGGTGAAAAGACCGGTGGACTCGACGACGATGTCCGCGCCGACACTGGCCCAATCGATTTCGCCTGGGTCTTTTACCTTGAAGACCTTGAAAGACTTCCCTTCGACGGAAATCGAATCATCCGTGTGCGTAACGTTATGCGGGAGATTGCCAAGGATGGAATCGTATTTTAGCAGGTGCGCGAGGGTCTTGGCGTCGGTGACGTCGTTGACGGCGACGAACTGGATGTCCTTGTCGTCGAGCGCGGTGCGCATGATGTTCCGTCCGATGCGGCCGAAGCCGTTGATGCCGACCTTGATGGGCATACTTCCTCCGATGGGATTTGTGAGACAGCGGCGGGCTCTCTAGCGAGAAACGACCGCAATGCCGAACCCAAAATGCTATGGGCTGCGTAAAGAAAAGTCAACGCGAAGCGACAGGGTCGATTTCCATTGCGAATGTCACGATTCTTTCGGTGCAAGTAAGGCGAAGTTCTATTGCGGGTATTGCTTTATGTTGGTTACGCGGTCGCCGTTGAATCGGACAAATACGGTTTTCGACGGTGGCTGGCCGTAGATCCAGTCCTCGATGTCGTTGCCTTCGTTGTCGCGCTCACGAATTTTGTGGTCGGGCTTGCCGATGGCGGCTACCACTTGTTCGCGGTCCATGCCGACGATCGGCCGGCGTTCCTGAATGGCTTTCCGCATCTCCGGAGGCAACGTATCGACCCACTGAACCGAGGCGGACCGCTGTCTTGAGAAATCAAGGAACGGCGCGAGAAGCTGCATCAAGTCGTTCGGGCTTAGATCCGGGACCGGCTTGCTGAAATCGAGATAAATGGTGCTGCCCTGCCCAGGCTGAAGCCCGGGTGGGCCGGTCTCTTCCTGTTCGGTAGTCGTACGAGCGGTCGGAATGCCGGCCATTTCAATGTGGAGGCGGTCCCGCAGGCGCTTCTTGCCGCGTCCGCCGCCGTTCAAGTCCACAATGATTTGATGGTCGCGAAAATCGAGTTTGGTGATTTGTACTTTGTCACCATTGTTGACGGCAGCGCCGTGAGTAGCAAGGGCGCGTTCGAGCAAATCCACCTGGAGCGGCTTGCCCACGTAAACGATCAAACCCTCCTTGCCAGCAGGAAGCGATTTCGTGGCCTTGGCGAACTCGCCGGAAACGTAACGAATGAGTTCGAGTTTCGAAGACTCTTGCAGTGTTGCACTCTTCGGCTTGGCCGGCGTTTGGGAATCGCCCTGTCCATCGAGCGCGGTGTCTGGGAAAAGAGAAATTTCCTCGCCAGATGGAAAAACAACGTTGGGCTGAGCAGGCGGACGAAGACTGTTGACGCGGGGAATGTCTGCGTCAGCCGTCAGGAAGAGAGTCAAGCTGAGAATGAGCCGAGTAGCCATGACTGATGTTGACCAGCCCCCTTGGGCCAGCGCTCCCATTATATTACGAAATTATCCCCACATCCTATGATGCGGGAAATGGGCATTGCGACCGCCGCCGCCCTCGGGGATTTACAGCGCCGTAGAGATACTTGGTAAAGCCGGCCCTCGAGGCTTCGAGGGCTGTCCTGGCAGGGTGAGCCAATCGCGAATAGCCTAGCGGGAGATCACCTGGACGCCTTGGCGGTCAATCGTTACGGGCAGAACTTCCCCGCCAGCCTCGACAATAGCTGCTTCCACGCGCGTGCGCGCATCCGGCTCGATTAGCATGACGACGCAACCCCCGCCGCCCGCGCCGCAAACTTTTCCGGCGAGGCCGCCGTTCCGCCGCGCACCCTCGATGACGCGGTCTATCGTCTTGGTCGAAATGGTCGGCAGATTCCGCTTGCGGAAAGACCATTCTTCCCGCATCAAACGCCCTGCTTCGTACCAGTCCGGCTTCTCCATGGCGAAGCGCATCTTTTGAGCGACTTCCGAGATTCGCTCCAGGCTATTCTGCACGGCGCGTTTGCCGCCGATCTGCGCTTTGAACACTTCCCAATTGTTGATGCCATGCTGGCGCGGCTTGCCTGTGTAGCACACCACGATGCGGCGCTCCAGCTCGTCGAGATTGACGCGCAGCTCGACTCGGTGCTCGCCGCCAGGCGGGAGTTCGATAGCAGCTGCGCCCCCAAAGGCTGGCGGGTAATGATCCTGCGTGCCGGTGGGGACGTTGATGACGATCGCCTCAGCGTCGCGGCTAATGTGGATCCAATCCACCTTGCTCTTCCCCGCTCCGGTATAGCGGTCCAGGGCCGCGCAAATCGCTACCGCCATGGCGCTCGAGCCGCCGATGCCTGCGCCGTTCGGCGCTTCCGAATCCGTTGTGAGCGTGAAGCCGCCCTGCGGCTGAAAAAATTTGACGATTTCCGCAAGAAGCGGCAGCTTATAGCGCTTGGTCTTCACGAGCGCGGCAAACGATGCAAAGCTCTCTTCCCGCTTGATGTCGCGGGAAACGAGCTTGATGCGCTCATCCCAGGGCGCATTCGTTTGAATCACGCAGGAGGCGTAGCGCGAAATAGCCGCGTTCAACGTAACCGAGCCGGGATGAAACAGGTAAAGCGGCCAGATGTCGAGTGTGCTTCCGGCAAAATCAACGCGCGTCGGTGCCTTGGATTCAATGATCATGAGTGTCCGCTAAATGGATTTTGGCGTGCCGTTAGTCGAGCCAGTTTGCAGGAATCAACCAGCAAGCTCAAGCAGAGTTGGCGTTCAGAAAGGACAAACAGATACGGGTCGCGCGCGGACCGCTAGCTCCCTGCACCGCCTGCGGACGCCGTTCGGTTTCGAACCATGAGCTGCGGCCCCGCGTCTTTTTTGTCCTTGGCGAGAGCAGGGTTGGGTTCAAAGCAGCGGCGGCACCGCGCTTCATACATTCCGCCGGCGCCCACGACGATCAGCTCTTCGCTTTCCACAAGTCGTTGCGTGTGCACAGCGGGATTGCCGCAGCGCATGCAAATGGCGAGCAGTTTCGTGATTTCTTCAGCAACAGCGAGAAGCCGCGGCATGGGTTCGAACGGGCGGCCGCGATAGTCGGTGTCGAGTCCGGCAACGATGACGCGCTTTCCCAGATTGGCGAGTTTGGTGCATACGTCCACGATCTCCTCGCCCAAAAATTGCGCCTCGTCGATGCCAATGACTTCGGTGCGAGGTGACAACTTATCCATGATGTCGGAGGCTTTGGTGACATTATCCGAAGGAATGCCCAGCCCCGAATGCGAAACGATTTCGTTGGCCGTGTAGCGTTCGTCAATCGCGGGCTTGAAGATCTGCACGCGCTGCCGCGCAATCTCGGCGCGGCGCAGCCGGCGGATCAACTCTTCGCTTTTGCCGGAAAACATCGGGCCGACCACGACTTCGATCCAGCCCATATTGCCTTTGACAATGTCCACTCTGGTCGCTCCTGACTGCCCTGCTGTAAATTCTAACCCGCGGTGCGCGCGGCCCTGCCATACATCTTCGCATTATAGAACGGCGCGAACGCCGTGATGACAGCGATGCGGAAAGAGTCGTCCCGGTGGATCAGATCTCCCGAGAGGACGCCCCAAGCGCCCTGCTCGTCACGAATGCCGACGGCGCCTGCAAAACGGTCGATGGCATCCGACAGATCGAAGCCGCGCTCAAGAACTTCGTGGGCGAGCTCCTCTGGTAGTTCGATGCCGCCGGAGCGGCCATAGAAGCCCCGCGCGCCGTCGCTCACGTAAGCCCAGCTCTCCAGGAAGACGCGACGGCTTCTGTCGTCCTGCAAAACCTCGAGGCCGCCTTCGAGGCCGACAAAGTAGCGCCAGCCCATGCCAGCTTCCCGGGCCATGCGCACGAGCGCTTCCACTCGCTGCCGGGCTCCGCGCATCAACTCTTCGCAAGAAGTGGGAGTCGGGCTTACGCCGCTTTCGACTTCCATCCCCACCACTTCAAAGTCGCCGTCCGGAACGAGCTTCGCCGCAAAGGCATTCAGAGCTTCCGTAACTGCCCGGAGCTTTGGCTTGCGAGTGCTGCCAACGGCAACGATGATCTTCTTCATGAAAGCGACAAAGGGACGCGCTGATTCTAACGGGAACGGCGTGAGCATACCATGCGGAATTCGCAAGCCTGAGGAAAACTTGGCGAGACAAAGGGAGCGGCTGGGTGGGATCGAACTCGGTAGTTATCCCCTGCGGAAAAACAAATTGGCACGGTTCCTCAAACCTCAAAGGGTGCGCCACTCGCTTCAAAATCCTGGCCCTCCTCCCTGACCGAGATGGTTCGATGGACGGCGCCAAAGAAGAGATAAACATACACTCTGCAGTTCTCAGATTGAACGCGATGGCGAAACAAATATTCCAGCTGAAATTTCGACAGTATATACTTGCCTGAAGTGGAGCCTGTCGTCCTCAATCCTGGGGCCAGCGCGCGTTAATTCCAAGTTTAGTAATCCTATGGAAGAGCGTAAATCCAAGAAGGCTGGCTCAGAAAACATCGGCTCGGGAGGGCTTCGCGCGCCTGCCAAAGGGGAAAGTTCGTCCAGTGACGTTGTTCCTGACCAGGGCGGAGCGACCCTATCCGGAGGCTCCTCCACGCCGCCGGTTGATCCGAGCGCCTCGGCGGCCGATGTGACGCTAGCCGGCGAATCCGCAACGCCAGGCGCAGCACGACTGCGCCCCTCGCAGCTTTTTCCGAAACAAACCGCTCTTCAACCTGGTGATGTCTTCGGCGGCCGATTTGAAATCCTGGAAATTCTCGGTGAAGGCGGAATGGGCACGGTGTACAAAGCCGCCGACCGAGCGGTGGATCATGTTGTTGCGCTGAAATTGATTCGCCCGGAGATGGCCGATCATCCGTTGATCCTCGCGCGTTTTAAGCAGGAACTACTTACAGCGCGTCAAGTAACGCACAAGAACGTGATCCGCATCCACGACTTGTCCGAAGTGGGCGGCGTGAAATTCATCACCATGGAGTTCGTCGAGGGATGCGACTTGCGCCAACTGCTGTTGGATAAAGGCAAACTTCCGCCGGAGCAGGCCGTGGAAATTATTCGGCAGGTGTGTCTGGCGTTGGATGCGGCACACAGCGCCGGAGTGATCCACCGGGATCTGAAGCCACAGAACATCATGAGAGACAAGCAGGGACGAATCCTGGTAATGGATTTTGGGCTGGCGCGTTCGCTGGAGTCGGATAGCATGACGCAGACGGGCGCACTCCTGGGAACGTTTGAGTACATGTCACCGGAACAAGCGCTGGGGAAACACCTCGATGGCCGGTCCGATCTGTTTACCGTGGGACTGATCTTCTACGAGTTGTTGACGTGCAAGATGCCCTTCAAAGCGGACACTGCCATGGCGAGCTTGTTGAAGCGGAACCAGGAGCGCGCACTGCCGGCCACGGAGCACGATGCGTCAATCCCCAAGGCATTGAGCGACATTGTGAGCAAGTGCATGGAACGCGATCTGAATTTGCGTTATCAGAGCGCTCAGGAAATTTTGGCGGATCTCGATGCCTGGCAAGGGAATCGTCCAATTTCCGTTTCCCTGGCGAAGCCGAAGCCCAGGCGGCATGTTCCCTGGAAGTGGATTGCCGCTGGTGGCCTGGCCCTTGCCGTGGCCATCGGAGGATGGGTGGCAGTCGGCAAGCTGAAATCCAAAACCACGGCAAAGCCAGCGTCTGGGCCGGAAGTGTCGCTAGCGATTTTGCCCTTTCGCAACGGGTCGGGTGACGCAACGCTGGATTGGCTGGGGCCAAGTCTGGCGGACATGCTCAGCACGGACGTGGGACAGTCGCCCCAACTGCGCACGATTTCACCGGACCGCCTGCACCAGGTCCTGTCGGATTTGCAGATCTCGCCAGGTACCACCATCGATCCCACAATGGTGGGGCGCATCGCCGAGTTTAGCAACGCCGATACGGTCGTCTGGGGGCAATTCGCGAAGTTCGGCGACCAGATCCGTATCGACGCCACCCTTCGGGACCTCAAACATCAGCGCTCGATTCCCGTAAAAGCCGAGGCAGCGAACGAAAAAGCTCTACTACCAGCCATCGCCCAGCTCGCCCAGTCCATCCAGCAAAACCTCTCGCTTTCTTCCGATGTGCTGCAAGAGCTGCGCGGCAAGTCGTTTCAGCCGTCTTCCAACTCATTGCAGGCGCTTCGGAACTACCACGATGGGCTGGAACTGGAGCGTCAGGGAAATCATCTCGAAGCCGTGAAGCGTTTTGAGGCTTCCGTGCAGGCGGACCCCGGGTTCGCATTGGCTTATTCCGAACTGGGGCAGACCTATAGCAGTCTCAGAAATGACGATAAGGCCGAGCAATTTTCGCGGAAAGCCGTGGACCTGAGCGATAAACTTCCGGCAGCCGAACGCTATCTGATTCAAGCGAACTACGCCCAAATCTCGAATGATTACCGCAAAGCGATCGAGTCTTACGAAAATCTCGAGAAAGTTTCCCCGGATGATGTGGATGTGCATTTTCATCTGGGCGGACTCTATGAATCCACCGGCGTATACGATAAGGCGCGGGTTGAGCTTGCGAAAGTATTGGCGATCGATCCAAAACATGTGGACGCTTTGCTGGCCGCGGGCCGGGTGGAAATCAGAAGCAAGAATCCAACCGGCGCGCTCGATTACCTGAACCGCGGCCTCACCCTGGCCGTCCAGTTCGACAATGCCGAAGGTAAAGCCACGATCTTGAATGCTATCGGGGCCGCTTATAAACAGCTCAATAAGCCCGATGAAGCGCTGCGAAATTATCAGGAGTCCTTGGCCATCAAGCGCAGCCTCGGCCAAAAGCCGGGAATCGCCCTCACCCTGGGCAATATCGCTCAGGTTCAGGTTAGCCTTGGGAAGCCGGAAGAGGCCCTCAAGAGTTACCAGGAAGCCGTGAAGTTACAACGCGATATCGGCGACAAGAAAGGACTCGGCGTCACTCTGATCAATCTTGGCGAACTCGACAGAGAACGCAGCCGATATGATGAGGCGCTCACCGCCTTCAAGGAATCCCTGCAAGTCCAACGCGACGTTGGCAACGAGGATAATCAGGCCGTCTGTTTGAACAACATCGGAGACATCTATCTGGCGAAAGGTCAGTCTAGCGATGCGCTCACCTATTATGAACGTGCGCTGGAGCTCCGCAAAAAAGCCAACATACCCAGTCAAGTCGGAGAAACCCTGCACAATCTCGCGGAAGCCTCCTTGAAGGCCAGCGACTATGGCCAAAGTTTGAACTACCATCTCCAGGCCCTCGAACTCTTTCGCAGCTCCGGCGACAAGAGCGGCGCCGCCATTCAGTCCTACAGCATGGGCACCATATTCGAGTATCAGGGACGCTATGGCGCGGCGCTCAAATCCAAGGAAGAGGCTCTCAAGACATTCCGCGAATTGCAGGACCGCGGTTTCTGGATGGGGGAAATTTTGAGCGGATACGGAAACTCACTCAGTGAGGTGGGACGTTACGATGAGGCGCAGAAGAATTTGACCGAGGCCGCGGCCCTCGCGAAAGAATTGCAGAACAAGACTCTCTTGGCGCAGATTCTGAATTTTCAAGGCGATACCTTCTATTATCGAGGCGACCTCAAGTCCGCCGCGGGCCTATTTTCGCAGGCCGCTGCGGCAAGCTCGGCCGGCGTAGAGAAAGATGTGGTGCTGATGTCGAAATACAACTCCGCGAAGTGCCTTGTGGCGGATAAACGCGGTCCAGCAGCCATTGCTCCCTTAAAGGCTGTTGTTCAGGAAGCGGATGCGGTGGGATTAAAAAACATCTCCACGGAGGCCACACTTGCCCTGGCCGAGGCGCTGCTCGACGGCCATCATTATCCTGCCGCTAGGATCGAAATTGAGAAAGCGCTGAATACCAGCGAAAGACTCGGCCTGCAGGTTCTCATTGCCCGAAGCCAATATTTGCTCGGGCGGACCATCGAGCTTTCGGGCCTGGGAAGCCCGGAAGCCGCGCCACACTATGCCGTCGCCAAGCACACTTTGGAAACCATTCGCCAAGAGTCGGGAAGCGACGCCATCCTCAAGCGGCAGGATCTGAGCCCCATAGCTGCTCAGTCTGCTGGGCAACCCTAGGATTGCTGTTTTTTCGTGCGAGCCAGACCGTCTCCGGTCTGGCTCGCCTTGCCTGCATCACGCTCTAGGGCGCGACGAAGGTCGTGCTTTGCACAGAGATCAGGCTCGAAAACACCGTAACGGTATAAGTCTGGCCGCTCACAAGCCCATCCGTGCTGATGTCGTATTCATTCACTCCGTTCTTGTTATCCCAGTGGAATTTGTTTGCTTCCACGTTTTTGAGCGCCGGGAAAATAACGTTTCGGTTGCTATCGGTTGTCGACACCGAAAGGCTCGCCGTCTTGTCCCGCACACCCGTTCCGCCGGAGCACGCCCCGCTTGCTTCCGTGAGCGTTACTTCGATCTCCGGCTTCTGTCCGGATGGGTTATTCGTCATACTCGTCGTCAGGCTGCAGAAAGTGTTGTTGCCGGTCAATGGTTCGTCGAGGGCGGCTATGCTCGATAGGCCCGGCACTGTACCGCCCATAGTGGGGTCCTCACAACCAAAAAGACCGCAACTCGTGGCGCTGGAGTAGCTCGTTAAAATGTTCTCGGTGAAGGTGGTGATATCGCCGGGCGCATGGGCAAAAGCTGGATCGTGGACCGTCCCGAAGTAAGAGTAACTGAGCGTGAGAGTTATCAGCCCTTGATAGTCTGTGTTCTTGACAGGCACGCCGTTCGGACCGCCAGATGTTCCCGTGAAATTGTATTGATCGCATCGACCGCCATTTGACGAGTACGGCACGCATATAGTGCCGGCGGGGAACTCCGTCGGATCAAACGGGTCGATCGTATGCGTAAAGGTCACTGTAAGATCGAATGTCGTCAGAACAGTTGCGAATTGCACCACGACGACTCCATCACCGCTGCCGGTAAAATCATAGGTGTTTGTAGTGTTGGCCGGACTGAACGTATTCGTGCAGGACATCCCCTCCTCAGTAGGAGTGCAGGTAGCTGCCCAACACTGGGTCCCAAAAAGCCCAAAGGTCAAGGCGAGAAGCGCAAATATGCGTTTACACATGGCTGGAGATCTCCTCATAGATCTTGTGTGCGAGTCTCAACGGGGACAAGCGAACAACGACTCGGGTCTTACAAATATAGCGACGCCAAGAAAGCTGTCAACGCACAAAATTTGGTACTAGTAGTACCTTTTGGGAGGGCTCCTGAGTGGCGAGCCCTCTGCGAATCAAGAGCTCTGCTCCAAACGAGCGTTAGATATAGCTTTCGCACAGTGACCCGCCATGCTTCTGTGCTATAATGGGTGCAGGTAGTATTCTGAGAAGTTTCGTGCGGCGTTCTTCTGCCGCATTTTTTATTTTGGGGCACAGCACAGCCACTCCTGCTTGTGCTGAGGTTCGAAGCAGCTTGTGCTCTTTTCCGCGTGTTTCGCAATCCAGAAACGCCCAGCCCCAAAATGTAGCGCAGGCGGTGTCTACGCTGCCTGCGATCTTTCTCGGCACGCCAGACCCAGTCCCGTCGTGCCGCATCTCGCGTGGGCCATCTGGCTAGAAACCCCTCGAACGGGTAGGTTTCGGCCAGTAGTTATGTTTACTTCTAATCCCTTTAGAATCAACACTTGCGAAAGCGCTCACAAACGTATGATTCTAAACAACTTGATGGAATATTAAGTCCTTTAGGATCTGTAGTTACGAAAAACAGGGGAGGGGGTGGTGAGAGGAAACTTAACCTTTTCGGTTCCAATCGCCTGCCGAAACAGCCTTGCCATCGGTCCGAAGCAACGGTGCCTCGTGCCCGCGTGCCGACACTTTTTCCACCGACTGGATCTCGCTATTTCGCACCAGCAGCGCATCATCGAAATTGTTGACCGTCGGACAAACGTGCCGCGGCAAGAGATAAAGAACCTCGCCAACCTGCGGGCCAGCTGCACCTCCCTCCACCTCCAGGGGCAAGTGCTCTTCGCTGGGTGAAAGCGGCGTCAGCTCGGGATGTCCAACGACCACGCATGTTGGGACGCCAGCATCAGCCGAGACAGCCTTATGCCCGGCATCGCAGGTGACAATCCCCGCTCGTGGATGGCTGACCACGCGCGCCATCACCAGCACCGCCGGCCGGTAGCCATACTTTTCAGGGAGTTGCAACAGGCTAGACGCATCGGAATAAACAACGGTGCCCGGCGAAATCCGGTGGATGAATTCCGCGGAACGAAATCCATCGTAAGAAAGCGAACAAGGCAGCGTCGGCGTTCCCGCCGTGATCACCTCCGGCACGCGAACTCCTATGCGCTCGATCTCTTTCACTATTTCCAGCAAGCGGTCGTATCCATGATGCGCCGCTTTAGCCCGCTCGCGCTCGTCGAGTTCACGATGTTGCCCGTCATAATAGTGCAAACCTCGGAACTCCAAGCCGCCAGCCCCAATCGTGCGCACTAGCTTAACAACTTCGTCGCTGTGGCTCTGTTCGACGCCAGTGCGGTTCATGCCGGGATTTATGTCGAGAAAAACTCCCACCCGGCTGCCCTGCCATTGCCGCACCTGTTCTTCGTTCTCAACCAAAACGGAAACGCGCACCCGCGGAAACTCCTTCGCGATCTCCCGCACCCGCCGCGCATTTGCACCGACGGATGGATACGCCAGCAGGACATCCGCCGCGCCGCGCTGGCACGCCACCAGCAATTCCAGAGTCGTCGCACACTTGAAATTGCGGATGCCGCGCTCGATCAACATCTCGAGTGTGTAGCCCAGCTTCGCCGTCTTGATGTGCACGCGCCAGCGATCCGCATCGCCGCCCAGCAGCGCCAAAGTCCGTTCGATGTTTGAAGCGATGAATTCCGGATACACGACGAGCGCAGGAGTCATCACGTCTTCGACGCTGGAGATTTTGTAGCGCTCGTCCCAAGGGAATTTAGTCAGCATGGATTTCTGCGTAGTCATAACGCCCTAGATGATAACGCGTACGTTGCCGATTCCGCACGCCGTTGTAGTGGCCGGTCTTTAGACCGGCTCCTTCTTGCAAATCACTCAAAGGAGAGACATTCGTTTCAAATTCCCAATTTCACATTTCGAGTTTCGTATTTCGCCTTTAATTTGATGACGGTTGACCACCTCTACCTCCGATAGTAGGCTCTCGAACTTGCATGCATACCAAAGGTTCTGCGTCAGCCGCGCGTCCTCAGCATTCTGATTTAGTTCGTGGCCTTGGTCTCTGGTCGGCGGTCGCAATCGTCATTGGCGACACCATCGGAACGGGAATCTTCCTCGTCACCAGCGATATGGCACGCGCGGTCGGCTCCGCCACTCTTGTTTTCGCCGCGTGGCTCATCGGGGGACTCATCGTTCTTTTCGGCGCCTTCTGTTATGCCGAACTCGGCGCCGCCTTCCCCAAAGCTGGCGGTCCTTACGTTTACCTCAACCGCGGCCTCGGCCCTCTCTGGGGATTTCTGTTCGGCTGGATGAGCTCTTTTCTCGAGCGCCCCGTGGCCATGGCTACGCTAGCTGCCGGATTCCTGCGCTTCCTCGGGTTCCTATTCCCGATCGTAACCACACCGTTGTTCGCGTATCACATCGGGCGATATGAATTTACGTTCACCGCGGCCCAGCCACTTGCGGCGCTCGCGGTGATCGCCGTAACGGCTGTCAATTATTTGAGTGTGCGCTTTGGCGGCGCTATTCAATTGGTGCTGACATCCCTGAAGATCGGCGCCATCGTGTTGATTGTGGTCGGAGGCGTTCTGTTCGGAAAAGACCCCGCGATCGCAGCCGCGCCAGCGGCTCCCGCTCTCGGTATGCCCTCGCTAAGTTGGGCAACAGTCGGTGCGGTGCTCACCGCACTCGTCCCGGCGATGTGGGCTTACAACGGCTTCAACGATCTCGGCGACGTAGGCGAAGAAATTCAGCTCCCTGAAAAGAACATTCCCCGAGCCATAATCCTGGGACTGCTCACGGTCGGCGGTCTCTATCTAATGGCGAACGTTGTTTACTTCCGCATGCTGTCCTTCGCGGCCATAGCGCAATCGCCACACGTCGCCTCGGACGTTGTCCAGTTGTTCGCCGGCACGCGCGGCGCCGCTTGGCTCACTGTGGCCATGGCCGTCTCCGCACTCGGTGCTCTCCACGTGGTCGTGCTGACCGGTGCCCGCATTCCTTACGCCATGGCTCGCGACGGCCTTTTCTTTCAATTCGCCAGCCGCATTCATCCGTCGTTTCGCACCCCCAGCGGCTCGCTTATCTTCCTCGGCAGCATAGCCGCGCTGCTCGCGCTCAGCGGAACGTACGAAGAGCTCTATTCGCTGTTCGTCTTTGCCGTCTGGATTTTCTTCGCACTAACAGCGATTGCCCTGTTTCGATTGCGCAAAATCGAACCCAACCTTTTCCGCCCCTACCGCGCCTGGGGCTATCCGCTGACGCCTCTCATTTTCTTGGCCGCGGCCATTGCTCTTACCGCAAACTTGTGGATGGTGCGGCCCATCCGCTCTTCGCTGGGACTGCTAGTGATCCTCGCCGGCGTTCCGTTCTTCCACCGCTGGCGAAAATCCTCTCTCGCTTCCAACGGTACAGCCAATAACAATGACCAATCGCAGAGATGCAACTAACGCGACCGTCCTGTGTTCTATATTTTTAAGACGTTGAGATTATCCAGGCGACGCTGATATTCTGGAGTCACCACAGCCAACCCCAGTCACTACACCTGTCCCTGAAAAGGCCTTTAAACATGGATTCCGAAAAACTGCGAACTGCTCGCGACAAACTCACGCGCGTCTTCCGCTACCTGGAAGCTCTGAACCAGCACCGCAATCCCGCCAAGCGGCAGATTCGCGAGCAACCCTGGAGCCTCTGGCTGCATGGCTTACCTGACCATCCAAGTATCAAGCGAGGTACGGGCAAATCGCAGTCAGCAAATGCCAAGGCCGGGAAAACGCAATCCGCCGATGCGGGCAACGAAGAATTTATTCTGAAGGTGCAGCGCCCGGTTCTAACTCGTCCTCCCGAACCACCGGAAGAAGTTTCGAGTTGGCTTGTAACCGGATGGGAAAATCCTTCCGAAAAAATTCTCGTACAGCAATCCCGGGAAGAATTGGATCAAGCGGGCAATCCTCGCATCGTGAACTTCGATGACGACAAGGCCAGATCCGCGGCCCTGCAACGCTGGAAACTTTTGCGGGATGAGTGGGCAAAGAGTGAAAAGCCTGCTCGCGCGGCCATGAAAATCTTCGAGACTCTGTACGCGCTCTACGGGCGAATCGACCGTGAGGCTGAACGCGTCGAACTCGTTCTGGGAGACGGCATCCTGAGCTGGCGCCGCGCCGAAGGTGACATCTACCATCCGATTCTCCTTCAGCGCCTGCAACTGCAATTCAACGCTGCCGTGCCGGAGTTCACGATTTCAGAAGCCGATCATCCTGTCGAACTTTATTCGGCTCTCTTTCAATCCATGGCCGACGTGGATGGACGCGCCATCGGCCGGTGCCGCGAAGAGTTGGAGCAAGAAGGCTTTCATCCGTTGATCAATGGCTCGACTTCCGGGTTTCTCAAACGCATGGTTATACAATTATCTCCACGCGGAGAGTTCATCGAGGGGAGAGCGCCTGCTGAGGAGCAGCATGACCCTAGCATCGGCCGCGACCCGCTTCTATTCTTGCGCTCCCGCACCTTGGGGTTCGCCGCCGCCATTGAAGGCATCCTCGCCGATCTCCGGACGCGCGAAGATCTTCCGTGGTCTCTCTTAAACATCGTCGGCGAAGAGTCCCCGATCGCAACCACGGATGAAACGGAATTGCCCGCAAGCGAAACGGTGGAAACGGAAGCGGAGGTTCTTCTAAGCAAGCCGGCAAATCCAGAACAGATACGCATTGCGAAGCAACTCGAACGGCACGGTGGAGTTCTGGTGCAAGGCCCGCCAGGCACTGGGAAGACGCACACCATCGGCAATTTGATCGGCCATTTGCTGGCGGAGGGAAAGAGTGTCCTCGTTACCAGCCACACGACGAAAGCGTTGCGAATGGTGCGGCATCACATCGTGCCGGAGCTGCGTCCGCTGTGCGTGAGCCTCCTCGAGAGCGACCTCGATAGCCGCAAGCAGTTGGAAAGCGCCGTGGGCTCGATTGCAGAAAGATTATCGCGAGCGGACGCAGTTTCGTTGGAGACCGAGGCCAAGAAGCTGGAAGCCGAACGCGGCGACATTTTGAAAAAGCTCGAGCAAATTCGCAAACAATTCGCGGACGCGCGCGCGGACGAATACCGGGACATCGTCATCGCCGGAAAAACCTGGGCTCCCTCCGACGCGGCCCGCAAAGTTGCTCAAGAAAAAGCGGCGCTGGGATGGGTTCCTGGTCCGGTCGCAGCGGTTGCTCCCTTGCCTCTTTCTCCCGGCGAATTGGCCGACCTCTATCGCACCAGCGTTTCCATCTCCCGAGAGGACGAAATCGAACTTTCTGGAAATCTTCCGGAACTCCACGATCTTCCGAGGCCGGAAGACTTCGAGGGTGCTCTAAGCGAGCGAAATCGTCTCGGCATGGAGGACCTGGATTTCCGATCCGATCTTTGGCAATCCGGCGTTTCGCAAGGCAGCCCGGATGAACTAGAAGCTCTGACTGCCAGCCTGGTACAAGCCGTTGAACCTCTCTCCGGGAAAGAAAAGTGGAAGCTGGCCGCCGTTTACGCTGGGAAATATGGGAAAGCGCATCGCCAGCCCTGGGAGCAATTGGTGAGTTTTGTCCGCCTGGTTCATAGCGAAGCGGCCAAGGCTCAGGAGTCTTTCGTTCAATACGGGCCTCAACTGGCCCACAATTCAGATTTTGAAGATCAGGAGCGCGTCGCCTGCGAAATCCTCGCTCATCTAGAGGACGGAGGCAAGCTCGGTTCCTTCACGTTGTTCACGCATAAGACGTGGGGCCAATGGATCGAATCAACGAAAGTGAATAACGTGAATCCGCGCACCCCGGAACATTTTCAAGCGTTGCGCAAACTGGCCCATCTCAAGAAGCTGCGGCAGGAGCTGAGCGGGCGCTGGGACCGTCAAGTGGCAATCCTGGGAACGCCGCCTTCCGGACAAATGGGAGAAGAGGTCGAAAAAACATTAATGCAGTTTTGCGATTCCATCGAGGGATGTCTCGATTGGCACGAACATACCTGGCTTCCGCTCCAGCAGCAACTAAGCGACCTTGGCTTTAAGTGGGACAAGTTTATTGCCGAGCAGCCTGCCGTGGTGGGCGCAGACGGAGAATTGATCCGAATCGGAAAAGCAGTCAGCGACTCGCTGCTTCCGATTCTTGATGCGCGCTTCAAGAAGCTAAAGTTGCTGCAGCTCGAACAAGAAGCCCGGGACCTCAAGGCCAGACTAAAGCTCGCGGCACGACTTGCGAAATCCTCGAAAGCAACAGCCAAGCTGCTCGCCGCAGTGAGCGACGAAGATTCCAGCGATTACCGCGACGCTTACGATGGCCTGCTGGAACTCAAAAGCCGCCAAGCTGATCTCGATCTTCGCCGCACGCTGCTCGCCAAGCTCGAGAGCGCAGCGCCGGCCTGGGCGGGTGCGGTGCGAAATCGCGCTGGAGTGCACGGCCGAAGCGAACCGCCTCGCGATCCCGCCGCCGCGTGGACCTGGCGGCAGCTCAACGACGAACTCGATCGCCGCTCCAGCGTTTCGCTCGAAACTCTCCAAACGAAAAGTGAAAAGCTGCACGAGCAGCTCCGCCGCGTCACCGTGGGTCTCATTGACACGCGCGCGTGGGCTGCTCAGGCTCGCCGTACGTCCTCACGCCAGCGTCAAGCGCTGGTGGGCTGGTTGGACACCATACGCCGCATCGGCAAGGGCCACGGGATTCGTGTTTCTCTGTTGAGAGCCGAAGCTGCCAGAAAAATGTCCGAGTGCCGCGGTGCAGTTCCCGTGTGGGTCATGCCGCTCTCGAGGGTGGTCGAGAATTTCGATCCGCGCATCACGCGCTTCGATGTGGTCATCATCGACGAGGCTAGCCAAAGCGACGTCATGGCGCTGGTCGCGCTGTATCTCGGCAAGACGGTGCTCGTTGTCGGCGACCACGAGCAGGTCAGCCCTTCCGCCGTGGGCCAAGAGCTTGGGATTATCCAAAATCTTATCTTCCAGTATTTGCCGGGCATTCCCAATTCCGATCTGTACGACGGTCAAATTTCAATCTACGACCTGGCGCGGCAATCCTTTGGCGGGACGACTTGCCTCGTGGAACATTTCCGTTGCGTGCCGGAAATCATCCAGTTCAGCAACATGATTTCTTACGATTTCAGGATCAAGCCTCTGCGAGATGCCAGCGGAGTGCAACTCCGCCCGCATACCATCGCGTATCGGGTGACCGGCTCGAGCCGCGACGGCAAAATCAATCGCCAGGAAGCTTTGGGTGTCGCTTCCCTGCTTACGGCGGCGATGGAACAACCGGAGTACAAGAAGAATGACTCCGGCCAGCCCACGAGCTTCGGAGTGGTTTCCCTCGTCGGCGACGAGCAGGCGCTTGAAATCGATAACCTGCTGCGCAGGCACATTTCGCCGGATCGTTACGAGCTCCATCGGCTCCTCTGCGGAAACGCGGCTCAATTCCAGGGTGATGAGCGGGACGTGGTCTTCATTTCTCTTGTCGATACGGCGCAGCGCGGGCCGCTCTCTCTCCGCGACCAGGAATTGTTCAAGCAGCGTTTTAATGTGGCCGCGAGCCGCGCCCGCGACCAGATGTGGATCGTGCATTCTCTTAGCCCGCAAAACGACTTGAAAGCGGACGACCTTCGCCGCCAGTTGATCGAACACGCTCAGGACCCCAGCCGGCTCATGCGGGCGCTCGAAGAAAAGGAAAACCGCACGCAGTCCGGGTTCGAGCGTGAAGTCATGAAACTTCTCTCGGCAGCCGGGTATAGCGTGGCTCCGCAATGGAGGGTTGGCGCGTTCCGGATCGATCTAGTCGTCGAAGGGGATGGCAGACGCCTCGCCATCGAATGCGATGGCGACCGCTATCATCCGCTCGAAAAACTTCCGGGAGACATGGACCGGCAGTCCGTCCTCGAACGAATGGGCTGGATTTTCACGCGCATTCGCGGCACGGAGTTCTTCCGCAATCCGGAGCGCGCCATGAAACCTGTGTTCGAAAAGCTCGAACTTCTGGAAATCTCTCCCAACGGCAAGGGGTCTTCCCCCAAGACTTCCGCCAAACCGCAGGCTTCGGCCGATCTCATCGACCGCGTTATCCGCCGGGCCGAGGAACTGCGCCGCGTCTGGGCAGATCCCGAACCAACTTCGGGCCAGAGGCGTGCAACATCGCAGGCGGCTGGAAAGGTCGCGGTGTCATGAAAGACAGCAAGCCTTGCGGAAAAAAGATAGGCGCAAAAGCGTTTCAGCGCAGTCAGAGTGGCCCACAAGCCCAGCGCTAGGAGCCGAGTGCTAGGAATTGAATAACCGATGCATTCCGATGTCCGATAAATCTCGCTCCGGTGTGAGGTCCCTCAGGCGCCCCATCACGTAGAGTTGAATCGCATTGTGCTCTTCCGGAGCGAGTCCCAGGAATGCCACGCCCATGCGTTCGGTTCCTTCTTTACGCACGATACGAACACGCACGTTTAAAGAGGCGCGGACTTCCGCGATTTTGAACTCCAAGCCAACTTGCTGGCCCACCTCGATATCCAAGGCGGGTTGCAGCAGCATGCCGGTTTCGCTGATATTCATGCTACGCAGGGGAAATTGCTGGTTATCCCAGGTGCCGAGGACCTCGGTAAAGAGCGGTAAACGAGCCGCGTGCCTTCTCCCTTTCCACCCTGATGAGTCCATGGCGGCGAGCATGGGGCGCAGCCGGGCCGCGGTCAATGGCTTGGTGAGGACGAAGTCAGCGCCGTCGCCGAAAGCCTTGCGCAGGCTCACGATATCCTCGGCGGGACTGAGCATCACGATCGCGGTCTCTCTATTGAGCTGTGAATTCCGGAGGCGGCGTGCGAGCGCAAGTCCTTCCAGTTGAGGCAAGCGCATGCCTACAAAAGCCACATCAAAGCGCTGTTTGTCCGCGCGTTCACCGGCAGTCGGGCAGTCGTCAAACGTCAGGAGGACATGCCCTTCTGGGGCAGCCAAGACCCGAAGGAGTTGGGAGCTCGCCGGCTCATCGTCAACAACCATGATTTTCAGCGACATAGCCTTGACCTCCGCGCAATTCCGCCACGGAGCCTGTGACATTGCCCTCCGGGGCTCTGAAGATGCGGACGGCTCGCCCTACTTTTCAAGGCCCGAGATGGATCCCCAAGGGCAAGGCGCCACGCGAGTGCGTGTGGCAATGCTGGATCTACTGCTCTAGTGTAATCATTCCGGGAAACCAACTGAATCGAGTAAATCAACTCCGTCCGCTAATAAGTTATCTTCCGGAAACCGATTAGGACGTAGCCAGTGAGCCGTCTACCGGCCAAATTCTGGCCGGCCCGGGTTACTGGGGAGGCTGCTCCGAGGATGCCGAGGTGTTATCAGCCGGAGGCTTCTCGAGATCCTTTTTCTTTGCCTGGAGGTTTTTCAACTCATTTTGTGTGTCGGCCAGTATCTGCTGGCGCTTTTGTAACACATCCAATAGCCGATCCTTGCGCTCGCCAGCGGGAGCTTCGTCGATATCTTTTTTGAGGGAGGCAAGGTAATCCTGTTGGCCCGAAATGTCCCGTTCTTCCCACGCAATCATGCGGTCGGCGTCGGCTGGCGTCTTGGGGTTGGAGAGTGCGGCTGACGGATAGACCTTGTGACCACTTGCAACGGGCTGCTTGCCGGAAACAGTTTGAACGGATTCGCCCGACTTGCCTGCCTGCTGTTGCTTGGCCTCGACGTACGCGTCGGCAGGCGAACGCACGGATGCAAGGTCATCGTTGGTCCACACTTTGTGGGACCCTGCCGCCTGCTTGTGTTGCTTCGCTGTCGTCCCGCTGTTTTGCGAATCGCTTTGGGCCAGAGAAGCGGATGACAACCCAAGGACCGCGACAAACGCCAGAGCTGCACTCATCAGAAAGCTGTGATTCGTTTTCATTGGCATAACCTGATCCTCAGTGTAGTTCACGGAACGAAAGCACTTGATACGTCGGTGGTTGTTGCACGTTGTTTACCCAGCAGCTGTCGTAGTAAATGCCGTTACCGCCGCCGCCACTGATGTCAAAATTCGTGGTCCCGAAAGTCGCTAATGGATTGCCCGAAGCGTCCCTCGTCGTAGCCGCGTAAATGGCGCCATTGAATTGGCCGCTGCCGCCTCCGTTACCCTGGAAGGTTGTTGTGCCTTCTCCGATGACGAGAATAATTCCATTCCATCCGGAATTGCCGTGGTACAGGAAGTTGCCCGTTACCACGAGGAGACCGTATCCCGTGTTGGGCCCCAGATCGAAGCTGCCGTCAACTACGACGACCTGGGGATTGGTCGCTGACATTCCAGAGGGCCATCCGGTTCCGCCAAAGTTGTAGGTTGTGCCGCTATTATCTACGCCTGGCGCGGGAGGCGGATTGGGCATGACTGCGTCGGCGTTTTGCTCGAGCGTCTGTACAAGTTGGTTGAGGGCGGCTGGCGAACTAAGAGCGGTCGACAGGCCCACGTTGCTCACGCTGGCAACATTCCCTCCGGAGAGAGGAGGGTTGGCAGGCGCACCGTCGTAGTTGCCGGGACGAGGCAGGTTGCTGCCAACTTGAGCCTGGTTCGTAGCGGTGCCGGCAGCGTCGTTTCCCGCGGTCACCCCGATGGCCGGCAAGATCGTACTTGGGTTCGGCGTACATCCGGCAACCGCGGGTGCGCCGCCGGACCCATCCTGTCCATTAATGTGATACGGATTCGAGTTCGCACCATTAAATGTCCCGATCGTGCCCGCCATCGTAAGCGATGAGGGAAAGTTCAGGCCGAACGAGACAGGCGTCACCACGTATTGCAGAATTTTCTGGGTGCCGCTCGGCAAAACCGCGAGCGTCGTGATTTCCAGAGCTTGCTTGGCGTTCGGATTGGCGGCAAGGTTTGGGAGGCCTCCAACCATTGGCGGAAGAAAGAGACTCGGCTTAGGAGCGCCGAGCGCGCTCAGGAGGCTCGCATCATAATACAAAGGAGTGGTGCTGTCGTAAACGTTGTCGAAGTTGACGTCCGTGTTTATGGATTTCTCCGTCGCAGGGTTAATCCGAACCCACTTGTACTGCGGCCCGTAGTAAGTGGTCCCACCAGAAGTTACGGTGGACACGGAAGCAATCGTCTGCACGTTTGCGGCAAGCGGCGCCGCGCCAAACTCTGTCGCATACTCGGTGTCTGGATAGGCTGTCAGTATCGTTGCCAGGGTATCGTTCGGCCCAGGATTCAGAATGTAGCGGACTTGGCCGACCGCAAGCGGCCCGGCCGTAGGCATGAAAGTCGCAACCGTGTTGTTGAAATAGTCTGCGTTCTTTTTGAGCAGCCGGCCGCGCGCTTCTTCCAGTCCTGCCGTTCCCGCCAGATACGCGCTAGCCTCGGAGCGGTAGTTACCTTCGAGAGAGCTTTCTCCTCCCGAGGCGATCACCAGGGAAATCGCGATAACGCTCACAAGCAACAAGACGAAAATCGCTAC
This sequence comes from Terriglobales bacterium, assembly GCA_035483835.1. GTDB lineage: Bacteria > Acidobacteriota > Terriglobia > Terriglobales > Acidobacteriaceae > JABDBE01. The sequence goes on along the minus strand of DATHPO010000108.1, from coordinate 55,284 downwards.
GAGCAGCGCAACTCCCGATTCCTGCTCTCTGCGGCGGTTAGTGTGGTTGGGTTTCATACTTTTCTCCATATGGCTACTGATTCGGATTGATCCGGCGTGCGCGCCCGTTCAACTCCACAAGACGCCACTTTTTCGTTTGCATGTCTTGCTGCGGGGACATGACGATGAGCCTGATTTCAATGTCGCGAACATTCGACGGCGAATTGCTGCCGGCGGCACTCTGGCAGAGAACATCGCCGGTTGCGGTGTCACAAATGAACTGGAAAACCGGTTGAGCCGCCCCGCCCGGGAACATGTTGGGATACTCCGCCTGGAAGGTGGCAATCTGCGCGGCAGGGGCGTTGTTCATGACGTTCGTCACGTAAGGAATCATGACGCCCGCGGGGGCAGTCGCCGCCCACGGGTTAGACCCCACCGTCTTGGGCACCGAGCCGCGGTAGAGCGTTGTGTTCTGCAATTGATAGCGCGTCCACATCACACCGTTCCCGTCGTTGTTATCCCCCTCAAAGATCACGTCATAATCGCTTGGGCTTTGGCACGTTCCTCCGCCGGCCGTGCCAATGAGGCAGGGGGTGTTCGCAGAGTAGCCGGGATGCCAGCCCAGCGGCCCGATCGCGTATTTATCCGCAGTGGGCAGTACCAAGAAATGATTTTGGGGAGGGTAGCCGGCGTCGCCGGCATCGCGAACAATCTGGTCCAGCCCTATCCGGGCTTCCTGAAAAGAGCCGAGTAGCTGCGACTCGGTCCGGAATTGCTTCTGGGAGTTTCCCAGCAGGCCAAAGATGGCGCTGCTAATGACCACGAAAATGGCCACGGAAACCATCATCTCCAACATCGTGAAACCTGATTGATATTTCTGATTAGGCGCGAGCTTCATTTTTCCACCATGGTATCGAGCGTGACCGGCAGCAGCGGATTGTTCCCGCCCCTGCGGCGCACGCCAACGATGAATCGCTTGCCGGTAGGATTGCCGGCGTTTGAGTACGTGATGACCGACCAGCGAACGTCATACTGCAATTGAGCGGGGTCGTTGGGGTCCGTATAAGTGAAGCTGTAGCCCGCGACGGCCGCCTGAGAGAAGTCGATGAGCGGCCTGACGTTGTTGACCATGATCACTGGGCTGCCGACGGGGACCTTCGGCGTTGCGGCATTTCCCAGGTTGCAGTTGGCCGCCGGAGGGCAAAAAATACCTTGGGGGTCGCTGAACGTCGCCGCGGAGACCGGCTGGTCCACCATGGCGTCCAACTCCCGCTGAGCGAAGACCAGCGCCGTGGAGTCGTCGCGATTGGAACTGTTCAGACGAATGGAAAGTGGAATGAGCTGCGCCACTCCCACGACGCCGACCACCATGATCATCGTGGCGATCAACGTCTCGATCATTGTGAAACCGCGCTGTTTGCACCCCTGCTTTTTTAATATCGGTCGCATTTTCTTCCTCTTTTTTCGCCAGAGCTAATCGACTCGCGTCCAGTTGCCCCCGCTATCGGAGGACCAAATCTGTATGGAACCGGTGGGGAGCACCACGACGGCTTGATAACCTAAAGCAGGAATTCCTGTGTTTCCAATGTAAATCACGCTGACCGCCGCCGGCGTAACGGCCCCCCGCTGATCGAAGGAAATGGAACCACTTGTGGGAGAAATGTTAGTGAAGGCCGCAGCGCCCACGGCAGTAGCCAGTCCCCCGGTGTTTGGAGGAGTGCTGGAGGGAACCACCGTGACCGCGCCGGGGAACAACGCCTGCTTGTCCGTCGATACCACTGTACTGTTGTTGTTGGAATCGCAAAAGACATAGACGCCGGCTTGTGTCTGCGTATTCGAAAATCTGGCTTTTAGCGGAGTCGCAAGCGGGACATTGAGTCGAATGGCCTCGTAATGCGTATATTTGAGAACGCCGGCAACCTGGTTGGCGGCGTCATTTAGTTGGTAATTGCGATAAGCCCGCATAAAGGATGGCAGCGCGACTGCCGTCAAGATCGTGCCGACGGCCATGACGACGAGCAATTCCATGGTAGAAAATCCGCGAAGATGGTTCCGGCGTGGGCGTCTTTTCTGAAATTCGAGTTTCATTTTTCCTAAAACCTTCTTCCCGGCGATTACGTTTGGCGGGCAGCGAGGTGAACACGCCGCCTGCCAACGCGCGTGCCATTCATCGGTCGCGCCGACTCCATAACAGCAACTGCCAGCCCATTCCTCGAATCGCTCTAAGACATGTGTTTTTAATAATTTACAGGGATAATGGAAAACTGTTACAGCAACAAACTCAGGGGCATGTTACAAAATGTAACGGATTCAGTACTTAAACTATGGTCTTTTTCCCGACACGGAAGCTTCGGGGACCATCGGAGCGCTAGCTGACTGCCGCCAGACCGCTGTCGTGGATTTGGGCAGGAAGGTGCCATCGGTGGGCGCTAACTTTCACAGGCCTGTGCAGGCTAAAAAGGAAGCGAAGAAGCGGGGCAGTTTCCAGTGAGGATTCACTCTTGCCTGGAACTTCTATTTAGCGATTGGGGATGCCTGAGGGTTTGGAGAAAGAGACCAGCGGTAAAATCGGGCGTCACATTTCAGGCAGCGAAACGGCCTGACGAAGATCGAGGCAAGAATTATTCTCTCCACAATGCCCCTGCGCCTAGATAGATGGATCCTCGTACTATCGCACTCCGGACAACTCTTCATGGTGATTCTCCTGATGCCGCCTTGGCATCCAACGTGCCAGCGCATCTTCTAGCAGGCGGTACAGTCTTCTCTGTTCCATTTTGAACAGTGGCATCCAAATGGGTGCATTCGCTGAGCCACACGCAAAATAGGCCTTCCGCGATCCCGGCCCCGTGCTTCCTTGGAACGGCCTCATATTGCAGATGTCCAAAATGGAACAGACGTCAGTTCCAGGGTGGCATACCTTGTGCGGGAGGGGGTCTACCCATTAGCCGCTCGTCCGGACATCTAAGGACGGCTTGGGTAGTCCACGAGGGCCTGCATGTCAAACTTGACTCAGATCGCGTTGCAGTCTGATCAGGCGAGATTCCGAACCGAGAGCCCCGCGTCTCACAGACGGCGGCCGCTCCGAATGCTCTTCATCCATCGCGATGCAGAGGTAGTAGACAACTGTCTGGAAGAGCTGAAAAAAGCGCAATTCACGGTGAGTGCGGATTTCGTTTTGAACTTGGCGCAATGCGCCGAACGATTGCACGCCCAATCCTACGATGTGGTGGTCGCCGAGTACCCCTGTCCGAGTTTGAAAGGATCCAGGGCTTTGCAAGTCCTCCATAAAGAGCTACAGGAGACGCCATTGTTGTTCGTGGCCAGCGCAATAAGAAGCGAGTCCATCGCGCAGCTAGCGGCGGACGGCGCTTTTGATTACGTTGAGCGGGACCACATCGCTCAATTGCCGATGGCGGTTCGTCAAGCGCTGAACGAAAGGCAACTCCGTGAGGAGTTGGAAGAGGCGCGAAAAGCCTTGCGGCATTCACAATCGCTGTATCGCGCGCTCGTGGATAATCCCGCCTACGGAATATTCCGATGCAACGCGGAAGGAGAAACCATCGACGTTAATCAAGCGCTGTTAACCATGCTTGGTTACGCAAGCAAGGAAGATCTTCTGGCCGCGCATCATTCGACCGAGCTGCTTTCGAGTTTGGGTAAAGGATCATCCCTGGTGGGGCCCTCCGCCGACGGAAAGCGAATCGAGCCAGTTGAAATAGAGTGGAAGCGTAAGGACGGAACGAGTCTGAAAGCCTGGCTAAGCGGCCGGGAGGTCTACGACGACAAAGCCAACTTTGCCGGCTACGAAATCATCGCCGTTGACGTCACAGAACAGCGGACTCTTGAGGATCAACTGCGGCATCAGGCATCGAGCGATTCGCTGACCGGCTTGTCCAATCATCGCAGCCTTTTCGACACACTGCACGCGGAGATCGCCCGATCCAGCCGAACCAACAGGGAATTCTCTCTCGTATTGCTGGACCTCGACGGATTGAAAGGGATTAACGATCAATTTGGTCATGTGGTGGGTGACCGGGCGCTGTGCAGGCTCGGGCGGATCCTGAAAGACAGCTGCCGATCTGTAGACACGGCGGCTCGTCACGGTGGGGATGAGTTTGCGCTGGTGCTGCCGGAAACGGGGATGGCAGCCGCCACATTGGTAGCGCACCGGATTTGCGAACTTCTTGCGAGCGAAACCGAAGAGCCCGCAATTTCCGTGAGCGTCGGGATCGCCAGTCATCCGAAGGACGCCGGAACTGTCGGAACCTTGCTCTACGCAGCGGACAGGGCGCTCTATGCGATGAAAGACAAGCGGCCAAGAGCCGCCCGGGCCGCTCGGGCCTTTGAATCGCACTTTACAGCTTCGCACCCTGGAATTTCTCGAAATCAAGAATGAAGTTGGGCGGTCGAAACAAGTGTGCGGTTTCGGACATCTTCCAGCCGGATATAAATGGATACTTCTAAGCAAGATGAGGTTTCCGAGATGGAAATCTCGAGCCGGAGGAAGATGACATGCACCGTGGATATCAATATTTTCTAGGTTCTTTTTTTCTAACTGCAGCCCTTGTTGCGCCAGCGGCAATTAGCGCCGCGGCCAAGCCGCAAGACAATGGACGCCAAGAGGAAAATCACCGAGACGATAAGGGCCAGAACAGGGTCTATGACCGCGACCACAAGGACTATCACAATTGGGATGACAACGAAGACCGCTCCTACCGTGTGTACCTCACCGAGAGGCACAGAGAGTATCGGCCCTTTGTCGAAATAAAAGTGAAAGACCAACGGTCGTACTGGAATTGGCGTCACAGTCACCCGGATCACGATCACGACGGACGCTAAGCGGCAAGCCGGAAGGCACAATGGAAGTCTGTTTGTATCAGCGAAGGGAACGGGGACGAAAAAACACTCCCACAACAACGCAGCACGTTGACCGAGTTTCAATTGATCTGAACGCGGCCTGATAAGGGAGAGCTCAGATGAACGAATACCGTTTTGGCTCGCGCGACAGCTCACAAGAGCGCGAAGCGCCACCCGACCGTGACAACAAGATCCAGTATTTGTTGAGCGCAGAAGAGCAACTTCTTCAACTGATTTCCAGTCGTGCGCCCCTGCCTGGAGTGCTGAATGGAATCTGTGCTGCTCTCGATTGTCAGATTGCCAACGTGGTTTCGCTCATTTCCCTGCCGGGGGACGATGCCGGCGAGCTTGGCGGAATTGCCACGAACGCGACGCTTTTTGGTTTGGAAACTTTCTATTCTGAAGGCCTGGTTGCCGAGAATGACGAACTCCTCGGATCTCTGGAGATGTACTGCAGCGATCGACGAAGGCCATCTGCCGGCGAGCTTCAATTGATTGAACGAGCAAAGTGCCTGGCCGCTATTGCGATCAAACGACACAATGAGGCGGACCAAAAAGGCAATCGTGGCGTGCGTGTGAATCGGCCGGTGAGCGGACGCGTGCTCGAATGGCCAGTTCCCTTCAACTAATCTTCAAGAGCACAAATTCCCGCCTCGGCTAGAAAACCCTGGACGGGAGTCTCAACAACACCATCCAGGAACCGGCAGCAGACGCTATTCGTGCAGCACGACGCTCAACAGAGAAGTGTTGATCTGCAAACCGCCGTTATACTTGATGAAACCGAGCTTTCTGAATTTGTTCATGAAAAAATTAACGCGAGAGCGCGTTGTGCCGATCATCTCGGCCAGCGTTTCTTGCGAGACCTTGGGAAGGACGGCGTGAGGCTTATCGTCTTTGCCGTAACGGGCGAGCAAAAGGAGGGTGCGGGCGAGCCGCTTTTCGCTGGAGTTGAAAAGCTGATCGATCAAATCCTCTTCGATTCGAATGTTCCGCGCCAGCATGAAATGGATGAACCGGTCGGAGAGAGCATGCTGCTCATGAAGCACCTTGAACATTTCGCTCTTCTCAATGAGGAGCACGGTGGTGGGTGTGACCGCGGTAGCCGTCCCCATGCGAACGGGCTGACCCGCCAGGCAGCCTTCGCCAAAGAAATCACCCGGCCCCAGAATGGCGACGACCGCTTCTTTGCCGGACTCGTTGATAACGGAAAGCTTGACGCCACCTTCGCGTAAGTACAGCACGCCCTTGGCGGCATCACCTTGAGTGTAGATTACATCCGCTCCCTTAAACTCTTTAACTTTTTTCGCCACGCCCGCAGAATCCAGAAAAGTTTGGGCGTCGAAGGCATCTTTTTTCTTGGACAAAGGCTTGGAGTTTGCGTTGTTGGCATTCATGGATCGCTTCTATTGCTCCTCTTGTGAAAATTTGTGAGACCTTGCTATGGACCGTCCTTGCTCCGGCAGGCAATTTTCTTCCAACGTCAGCTTCTTAGCTCCTTGAGCTTGTTCGGCTTCCGTTTCCCGCCGGATTTGTTCTTCAACAATTTTTCTGACTATCTCCAGCGAGACCTGTTGGAAGTGAGTTTTCGCCGATAGCATGGCAACTCCTTCAGAGCACTCAGACGCTAACAGGCTGGAGGCCGTACGGGTCAAATCTTTTGGGAGCCGAGCTATGGCGTTAGCCGGAGCTAGACTGCACGCTTAGCCGAGCCAGTGGCTCGCATCGGCCCGAACCGCGCGCGCACACCCGCCCCGTTCCCCGCCTCGCCCCGCCCCGCATTTTCACTTGCAGGACTCGCTACGATTAGATACGATAACGTCACGTTTGTTTAGCGTGTCATGGCGGTAGGAGGATACTATGGGAAGCGCTCAAACGAGACCTGGACCAACGCACTTCAAGACCATGGTGCAGTTGGATGTGCCGCAGGGCCGCAATGGAAAGCACAAACTGATTGTCACCGCAATCCTCAAGGATTTAGACCGTCTAAAAGCCGGTTCCGCACTGAAGGTTCCACTGGCTGAATTGGTGGATTCAAAAGAAAAAGTTCGTTCCGCGCTGAATCGCGCAACTCGAAAGGCTGGACGTAAGGTTGAGACCGCCAGCGACGCCACTTTCTTGTACGTGTGGAACGCAAGCGAGTAGACGGGACCAGCCGGGCAACCACTCGCCCCGGAATGGGCGCGACGCCTGAATCGTCGAATCCCCACACCCCTCGCACGACCTCGTTCTCCACGAATCCGTCTTGAAGGCAAATTGATCTCACCGTTGGCGGACGCTTGTTTGCCGGACGATCCATCCCAGCAACTTAGAGAAAAAATAAATCCTCGAGGTGCGTTTCTCCGTTTCGCCTGGCAAGTTCTCACCGAAAATAAACCGAAGACTTGTACACAAGTGAACAGACTCGTAGGCTGACGAACGCTAGGATGGGATTGCATTAAAAGGATTGCAATGTTTGCCAGTTCATCCTCTTCAGCTTGAATTCCGCGACCGCAAAGGCTCGGGGGGACATCGAACAACACTTGAATCGCACGGCCTGCTTGGGTCGGCAGTGCATCTCTGGAGTGAATCAAAGAGATTCAATGAATTTTCCGAACTGGGCAGAGCAGGCCGCAATTCCCAGGACTCGCGTGTACGTGTAAGTGTCTCGTACAGCAGACAGAAAGGTAAAAAGCTATGCCTCTTATGCAAATTTTCATAGCCCTGATCGTTGTGGGCGTCCTGCTTTGGCTTGTGAATCGTTTCATCCCTATGGCAGGCAGTATCAAGTCTATCTTGAACGCTCTCGTGGTCATCTGCGTCGTACTCTGGCTCCTCAACGTATTTGGATTGTTCCACTCGCTCTCTCGTATCCACGTCGGATGACCAACGCGGCTAAATGAATGGCGCAGTGAACATTTTCAAGCCTTGGATGAGAATCAACGATCGGAATCAATAGGTGCTCCACGTACGACTAGTGTCCAGCACATCGACACATAAAGTAATGGAGACAAGATGGCGAAACGAATTGTGGTTATCGGTGCAACAGCACTGTTTCTGCTTCTAGGATTTACTTCTGCGGTTGATGCGCGGCAGGAGAAACAGGAAGAAAAGGCCAAGCCCACGCAACAGCAGCAACATCAACAGCAAGAACAGGCTCCGAAGCAACAGCCACAACATCAGCAGCAAGCCCAGGCTCCGAAACAACAGCCGCAGCATCAGCAGCAAGCTCAAGCTCCGAAACAACAGCCGCAACATCAGCAGCAACAGCAAGCCAGGGGTCAGCAACAACAGCAGCACCAGCAACAAACTGCCTCTTCACAGCGTCCTCAGCGCTCACAGCAGGAACAGACCAGACAACGCGAACAGCCAGCGCTCCGCCTCAGCGCCAGGGGTAGCGGTCGAATCCCAGACGACCGTTTCCGTTCTAATTTTGGCCGTGGGCACAACTTCCGCATGGGCAACCCTGTCTTGGTGAGCGGATATTCTCGCTTTCAATACGGCGGCTATTGGTTTGGATTTGTTCAGCCTTGGCCGGCAGGCTGGTACTACACCGACGACGTCTACATCGATTATGTGGATGGGGGCTATTACATGTACGACCCGTACTATCCCGGCGCTCGCTTCGCAATCAGCGTCGTGATCTAACCTCGGGTCCAGATGGCGATCGAGCTGGCCCCGACCCGGCGCGGAATCTCCACAGCAGTGGGAATGCCGCCGGGGCGGGAAGTTTGATTTTCATCGGATTGGTTTTTTGAAGAGAGGAACAAAATGCTCGGAACTATCTTAATCATCTTTTTGATCCTGGCACTCTTTGGCGCACTGCCGCGATGGTCGCACAGCAGAGACTGGGGCTACAGACCGACGGGCGGCCTCGGGCTCGTTCTTGTCATCGTCGTAATCCTCGTGCTGCTAGGTCGTATTTAGGTTTTGCCGTTACTGTCAGGCTGGAGGTAAGCAATGGATGAATCCAGGCGCCATGCAATCGCGTTTCTCGAGAAAGAGATCAAGACTTACTTGGCGCTTTCCTTGTTTTTGTCGAAGCGTGGCATCAAGTCTGACCTGCGACTAGGAGCGAAAAAGGTCCTGATCAGCCCGGCCTTCTACAAAGAGAGAATGAAGGAAGCGAAGAAGCTCGTCTATGAACTCAGAAAAACGAAGTAGGATACCTTTCGCGAAAATTCCGGCTTCCACTGACTGGCGTCAGCGGATGCTCCGCGCAACTGCAGCGTTTTTCATTCTGCTTTTGTGCGCGAGCGGTTTGCCGGCATACTCCGTCCTCACTCACGAGGAGATCGTGGACTTGGTTTGGACCACGGAGATCAGCCCGCTTCTTCTCCAGCGATTTCCCGGGCTAACGGAGGAACAGCTCAAAGAGGCCCACGGCTACGCGTACGGCGGCGCCGTTATCCAGGACCTTGGCTACTATCCATTTGGCAGCGTGGAATTCAGCAATTTGGTTCACTATGTTCGCAGCGGTGACTTCGTTCGAGAACTGCTAGCGCAAAGCCAGGATGCCAATGAGTTCGCCTTCGCTCTCGGCGCGCTGGCCCACTATGCTTCGGATATTGCAGGCCATCCGGCAGTCAACGCAGCCGTCGCCATTCAGTATCCGAAATTGCGCGCAAAGTACGGCAATTCCGTCAAATATGCCGAAGATCATTCCGCGCACCTTAAGACGGAGTTTGGATTCGACATGGTGCAAGTGGCCAAGAATCGTTATGCGTCGCAGCAGTATCACGATTTCATCGGCTTCCAAGTGTCCAAGCCTTTGTTGGAACGGACTTTTCCCATTGTTTATGGGGTGGAGTTGAAAGACGTGCTCACGCATGAGGATCTCGCGGTCGGTTCGTATCGCTTTGCGGTCAGCCGCATGATTCCCCAAATGACCCAGATCGCCCTTCGTACCCACCAGAAGGACATGATGAAAGAGCATCCCGATTTTGCGAAAAAGAAGTTCCTCTACCGGCTCTCGCGCTCCGACTATGAAAAAGAGTGGGGAAAGGACTACACCAAGCCCGATTTCGGCACCCGCTTCTGGTCCGTGGTCCTGCGTTATATGCCGAAGATTGGGCCGTTCAAGGCGCTGGCGTTCAACAATCCAACTGCTCAGACCGAGGACATGTATTTCAAGAGCATCAATACAACCGTCGACCAATATCGCGTCTACCTGAAGCAAGTGGCTTCCGGCTCGCTGGAACTGACCAACAGCGATTTTGATACAGGCAAGGTAACCAAGGCCGCCGAGTACTCTCTGACCGACGAAACCTATGCAAAGCTTTTAGGCCAGTTGGCGGCGCGCAAGTTCGACCTGACTTCGCCGGATTTGCGCGACAACATCCTGGGTTTCTATTCGGACCTCTCTCTTCCTCTGGAAACCAAGAAGGACAGCGCTAAGTGGCAAAGCGTCCTGGCGTCGCTGGATCAATTGAAGTCCGCGACTCCCAACGCCAGTGTCGCACCTGCGATCGCCCAGCAAACACCTAAATGAAACCGCAACGCCAATGGGATTTCTTGCGCACGCTGAAGATCAGCGAGTGCGCTTGTGGACTTGCCGTCACCATCCTGGGGCTCGGTTTCTCCTCTTACTACATGCGCGAACTTCTGGTCTCCCTGGCCCTCTTTAGCGTGGCTTTCCTTTTTCTGGCTCTGACAGTTCTGGCACTAATTCTTCTCTGGTGGGCGAGCGAACAACTCGCAAACAGGACCGGACCTGCTTCCCGAAAAGTCATCGCGTTCTCCCGCCGTCTGATAGCCACCTACGCAAGACCTTGACCTTCGGAGAAGTCTTTCTTCAAAGTCAGCGGCTTCTCATGGTCAGTGCGTAGCTCCCATCTTCCTTTTTCGTACCTAAAACCCCGCCGTTGCGTCCAATTCCCTTCCCGTTTGGTCAAATCCGCAAATAAACAATGAAACTGTGCGCAAGTGTACAGCTTCTGTCCCCTCTGCATACTACTATCCATCCTCCAGCAATAAATCGATTCGCAAAATCTTGGGAGGAAATAGAGATGAAGTTAGTAAAGACAATTTTCGCAGTGTTGGCGCTCACACTGCTCGGCGCCTCGTTAGCCCCTGGCGCACGCGCGGATGAGTGGAACAAAAAAACCGTAATGACGTTTAGTCAGGCTGTAGAAATCCCCGGGCAGATTTTGCCAGCGGGAACATACACGTTCGTGTTGGCCGATTCGCCATCCGACCGCCACATCGTCCAGATTTTCAACGCCGACGGCTCGCAAATCATCGCCACCGTTCTCGCAATCAACAACTACCGCCTCAAACCGACTGGCGACACGGTCGTCAAGTTCGTAGAGCGCTCGGGCGACAACCCGGAAGCTCTCAAGGGCTGGTTTTATCCCGGCGATAACTTCGGTCAGGAATTTGTTTACCCGAAGCAGCGCGCTATCGAACTGGCCTTGCTTGCAAAAGAGCCAGTTCCGGCGCTGGCCACCGATAATTCGGACCTGAAGTTGGCCCCCATTGTCGCGGAAACTCCCGACCAGAAGGAAGAGCCAGTAGGCGAAGCGATCCAGGTCGGTCCTCCAGCTCCTGCGCCGGCCATAGAAACCGCTCCAACGCCCGTTGCAGAAACCGCAGAACTGCCACAGACTGCCAGCCAGCTGCCCCTAATCATGCTGCTCGGACTGGCTTCACTCGGTGTCGCGCTTCTTCTCAAGCGCTTCTCGAGCTAGGGCCCATTCATAAACGCACGGAAACTCCACTGCGCCGCGGGCTTGATCCATCCTTTTCCTCCCGCGGCGCGAGGAGATTTGCAAGTGACTCCGACTATTCGACCGCACAACTTCGCTCTGCTCCCTTGGTGCTATCCCCTAGCCGTTCTTCTGCTCTTTTCCAACGCGCCCGGACTTTCGCAATCGCAGCAATTCCCTTCTTCTGAAGGCGCACGATCCTCCACAATTTCGGTAGCGTCAGAACTTGTTGCGCTCCCTGTCCGCGTGACCGACGGAGATGGAGATGTGGTTCCAGGACTAACTCAGGAAGCCTTCAGCGTCTTCGAAGACGGGCGTCCGCAGAAACTCACTCTCTTCGAACAAGAAGACGCTCCCGTGACTGTTGGCCTCGTCGTCGACCACAGCCGAAGCATGGGTCCGAAACTCGCCGAAGTAACTGCCGCCGTTTCCGCCTTCGCGCATTCAAGCAATCCTCAAGATGAAATGTTCGTCGTCGACTTCAACGACGATGTGTGGCTCCAAATGCTCGGCGGAAAACCTTTCACACACAACGCCAAAGATCTCGAGACTGCCATCGCTGCCGTTTCCGCTCGCGGGCGAACCGCCCTGTATGACGCAGTCTCGGAAGGGCTCAAGCATATGCGTTTTGGCCATTGCGAGAAAAAAGCTCTGATCATCGTAAGTGACGGCGGCGATAACGCCAGCCATGTAAAGTATTCGCAGGTTCTCGACCTCGCTCAACGCTCGCAAGTGCTGATTTATTCGATCGTCTTGCAGGGTGACGGCCAGGAAGAAAACCCTGGCGCCCTTCGCCGGCTCAGCAAAAGCACCGGCGGCATCGCCTACTTCCCGCGCTCCGCTGAAACCATCGCCAGCATATCCGCGCTCATTGCGCGCGATCTGCGCGAACAATACACTCTGGGGTTCGCGCCGGAAAAACGTAGCGGCGACGCATCGTTCCGAAAAATTCAAGTGAAAGTCGCCGCACCTGGCCGCAGCAAACTTCACGTCCGCTATCGGCCCGGCTATTTTGCCGTGGACATAAGCCAGGTTCACGCACAATCCGGCAAGGGCACTTCATGAAACTTGCCATCCGCGCCGCAGTTCGACGTCGGCGGATTAGGTCCACAATCTTCCGCGCTGCGTCCTACTCCTTTCTGGCACTCGGCCTCCTCGCCGTCGGCTATTCCGTATATGTCGTGGTGGATGCGCAGGCCTATCAAGCCTACGAGCAGGCAAAATTCGAAAGTGTAAGCACCGAAGAGCCTTCGCTTCCACTCGTGGAGGGCGGCGTCATTGGTGAAATCCAGGTTCCTCGTCTGCACCTGAAAGCCATCGTCGTGCAAGGCGATTCACACACGATTTTGCGCCGCGCTGTAGGCCACATCCCCGAAACCGCCTTGCCCGGAAAACCCGGCAATGTCGCTCTTGCCGGGCACCGCGACACTTTTTTCCGCCCGCTCCGCAATGTTCGGCTGGGCGACACAATCACTCTCAAAACGCCCACCGGCGATTTTCAATATCTTGTCGAATCCACTCAAGTCGTTCCCGCCAGCAACGTCGAAGTCCTCAACGCGTCGAGCGGCCGCACTCTCACACTCATCACTTGCTTCCCGTTTGACTACCTCGGCGCAGCCCCGAACCGTTTTGTCGTCCGCGCTCGCGAGCTCTTAATCCAAACGCAAGATCCGCCCCTCGCGCACTAGAGGATTTCCAGGGATTCTCGTCCCTGAAGCTGAATTCCAGCCCGCCGAGCCATTTCTGCGTTCGAACCTGAACCTCCCTGGCGGCCGAACGAAAACCAATTGTGTGCACAACCGGACAGATTCGCCACCTCAACTCGTCTAACATCGCTTACTAGCGACTTGAAACCATGAGACCCATCTTTATAGCCGGAATTGTTTTGATAGTTCTTGGTGCCCTGGCACTCGCCTACCAAGGTTTTTCGTATACCCGCCACGAACATGTGATGGATGTGGGTCCCATGCATGTTACGACGGAGACCAAAGACAGAATTCCCATTCCACCCATATTCGGTGGACTCGCCCTCGTAGGAGGAATTGCCCTGCTAGTCGCCGGCGGCAAGAAAAGTTCTTAACTCAAATCTGCAGCAACGCCCGCCTGAGAGTCGGGTAACGCATAACCCTCTCGCAAAAGAGATTGTGTTGAAGGTCCTTCAATCAAGAGTTTGTTTTGGTGCAAAAAGTCAGCTGAAGATGTTTAGACCTTGGAGGTCAGTAATGAAGAAACTTATGGTTACGGCAGCATGTCTTTCGCTCGTAGCAGGTGCAGTCTATGCCAGGCAACTGAACAAGGAACAAAAACGGCTCGAGGAGTGCGGCACGGTCCTGCAGGAAGTCCTCAACGTCCCGGAAAACATTCCTCATGAACTCTTGGAAAAGGCCGAATGCGTTATTGTCATCCCATCCGTAAAAAAGCTGGCTTTTGGAGTCGGCGCGGACTACGGACGCGGCGCGATGGTTTGCCGCACCGGTGAGCACTTCCGCGGAGCTTGGGGAGCCCCAGCGATGTACGCCCTCGAAGGCGGCAGCGTCGGCTTCCAAATCGGCGGCGAAGCCACCGACTTAATCCTCTTGGTAATGAACGGCAGAGGTATGGAATCGATTCTCAGCAGTAAGGTTAAGCTGGGCGCCGATGCATCCGTTGCCGGTGGGCCCAAAGGACGTGATGCTTCCGCAGCTACCGACGCTTGGATGCGCGCCGAGATTCTCAGCTACTCGCGTTCACGCGGTGTCTTTGCCGGCGTTTCGCTCGAAGGTTCCACGATCCGCCCCGATGACGACGCCAGCGCAGACGTTTATGGCCACTCCATCAAGGCAAAAGAAATCGTGAGAGGCGAACACAGTGGCGTTCCTGAAACAGGCCGTCATCTCGTCAACGTTCTACAAAAGAGCGCGCCTGTCAACGAATCAGAACACGGTTCCAATTAATAGTCCGCAGTGACCAATTCGCCGAGACCTTTCTCGTCTCGGCGAACTGGCCTTTTTCATCCTCAACATCGCTCGCCTGGGCGCTTCTGTGCTAATGACACATCTTGTCCTTGACAAAAAGTAGTTCCTAGCGTTATAGTGGTTCTCAGGTAATATTGTGGATTTTCCTGGTAGCGCCGGCATCTTGCCGGCGTTTTTGCTTTTGGTAGCACAGGCTTCAGCCTGTGCGGTCTTTTCTGGCCAGCCAGACGCAACAACATCGGTCGCGCACAATCGTGGCCGGTTCACCGACGAACTTGGTGACTTGCAACCTCTGAGAGCCGATAGACTGCACACTCTTAGTGCAATTTTAAGTCATTTAGAATCAACACGTTAGCAATCGTCCCTAACACTATAATTCTAAACAGCTTGCAGAAAATATAAGTCTTTTGGATGCAACACTTACAGAAAACTGGGGGTGGGGCAGGGCAACCGATTCCCTGAACCATTCGAGGTTCGCACCTCATGGGTAGTTGCAGCAATATGGGGCACGCACCAGTCACTGTGCCCGGCCACTGCCCCACCTACTCGCTCCGCGTGAAAATCACCTATGGCGCCGGTCGTTTCCATGCTCCGAATGTCCATTGGCATCCAGCCAGGTCAACAGAGCTCGAATGCTCCCGTGCGCCAAAGCAATGCTTGAATCGG
The DNA here is from genome assembly GCA_035483835.1 of Terriglobales bacterium. Lineage (GTDB taxonomy): Bacteria > Acidobacteriota > Terriglobia > Terriglobales > Acidobacteriaceae > JABDBE01. The sequence continues at coordinate 40,145 of DATHPO010000108.1, read as the reverse complement.
CTGCGCCGTAGTACAGATTGATAGTGTCTCCGTCGGGCGCCAGAGTATAGCCGCAAGGAAAAACAACATCCTGTACGTCTCCCTGGCGTTCGTAATCCTCCTCGGGGGCAAACATCCAGGAATCTCCGCGCACCAGGCATTTTTCCGGCTGCTCAAGATCGAAGAGAGCCAGACCCAGCCGGTATATCGAACTCGAAGGCGTCCGTCGCACGCCGTGATAGATCATCAGCCAGCCTCTGGAAGTTTCAATCGGCGGCGGCGACATGCCAATCTTGTTCGCATCCCACCAGGCACCCCTGCGCGCCTCCAGCATGAGCTTGTGATTTCCCCAGTGGCGCAAATCGGGAGAATAGGAAATCCACACGTGGGCTCCCAGCGGCGTCATCGGTCGGTGGATCAGCGCCCAAAATTCACCGATCCTTCGCGGCAGAAGCGCCGCGTCCTTGTCGTCGGGCGACATAACGACGCCAAGTCTCTCAAAGCTCCGGAAGTCGTGCGTCAGCGCCAGCGAAACTCCAGGACCGCCCCGCGAATAGGAGGTATAGGCCACGGCATATTTTTTGAGCTCCGGCATGTACGTAATACGCGGATCCTCAATCCCCCAGATCTCTTCCGGGTATCGCTCCGCATCGGGGATCAAGGTTGGTTCGCGATCGATCCGCCAATCGTCTACGCCGTTCACCGAACGGGCCGCGCACAGATGTGAAAGCCCGCGGCGATCTTCCACGCGGCAAAGCAGCAGCGTCGAACCATCCGGCAGAAGTGTTGCTCCAGCGTTGAATACGCTGTTGATGGAGTACGGCCAATCCTTTCCCGTCAAAATTGGATTACCGGTATACCGCTCAAACAAAGTTTCGTATTGCACCATCGTGGTCGTGGTCGTGTTCATGGAATGCCTGACTCCATTCATGGAAGGGACTTCCCAAAATTGTGCTTCGGCTACAAAACTACCGCGCGGCGCTTCATATCTTTTTCCCGGTGCCGTCGTATTCTTCCACCTGGCGCATTTCCAAAAGTGCCATCAAGAAGGACAGCGTCGATTCAGCCCCCTGATTTTCATTAGCTCGGTCAGGATGCAGCCCGTCTCTACAACCGCCTGTAGCTGGATCGTAAAGCGCGATTTGCAAATCGTTGTCTCCCAAGAACCAATTGAAGGCCGACCACGCCTCTTTGCGCCAGCGACCCTTCCCCGTCGCTCGATACGCTTGCAAGCATGCCGACACGACCGCACACGCCTCCACGGGTTGCTGGTCGAAGCGGGCCTTCTCCGTTGTCTTGGAATAAAAGCCCTCTGAACCGATGGGCACGAAATGACCTTTCACATCGCACCGCTGAAGCGTGGCCAGCCAATCCAACGCTTCAAGCCCCGCGGATACCATCTCTTGGTTCCCGGCGCGCACGCCCGCTCGTATCAAGGCCTGCGGCAATCGCGCATTGGAATAGGCCAGCCCGTTTTCAAACCACCTCCAATCATCGGTTCGGTGGACACGGTAGGAATTCAGCAGTCGATTGGCCAGCGCGTCCGAAGCGCCCAGCGCCGCGCGATCCCCGGGGAACGAATCAAGGTATTCCTGCAGTCCCAGCAGGGCGAAAGCGCAGGCGCGCGGGCTCTTGAATTCGACAGCAACGGGCACGGCAAGTTCAAACATGCGGCCCGCGGCTCCTCGCAATCCCGTGTTCTTGGATCGGCCGAGAACTGTTCCCAGTCCCCACACGGCTCGACCATGACTGTCTTCCGATCCTTCCACCTCATGCCATTGGCATTCGTAAGTCAGGGAATTTCGGAAGCGTTTGGTGGCCGGATCAAACGCATGCCACAAGAAAGCCAGATACCGGGAGGCCAGGTCTGCCGAGTTTGCCGGTGCGTGAACCCCAATCTCTTCCAAAAGTGTGGTTACGATCAAGGCGCGGGCGTTGTCATCGGTCGAGTAACCTTCGGGATAGTTGGGGACCACGAAAACCGCATGCTCCACCATACCGGTATGGTCTGTCATTCGATACAGGTGATCCAGCTTGATGGCGGGAAGCCGGTCGAGATTTTTCTCCGTGTTCTGTGCCGTAAATGTCGCGCGCGGAGTTCGCAATCGTTCGTTGTAGATTCGCTCGAAACTCTTCATATACTTTTGCGCCACGCGGCTCCAGACCATGTCTCTCGCGTACAAATAAGCACGTTTCCGCATGGCATGCCTTGCCGTACTGTTGTCCAGAAGCTCCACCGTTTTTGCCGCGATCGCTTCCGGATCATCAAACGGAACAAGCGCCCCGCGCTCGTCGTCCAGAAGTTCGACGGCATGGAGATAGGGTGTCGAGATAATTGCTTTCCCGGCGCTCAACGCGTATGCCAGCGTGCCGGAAACCACTTGCGCTTTATGTTTGTATGGAGTGATGTAGATGTCCGCTGCGCCAATCAATTCAACCATCTCCTGCGGGCTCACAAATCGATTGCGGAAGATAACTTTGTTTTCTACACCCAGCTCTTTTGCCAGGTTCTGCAAGGAATGCCGGTATTTGTCGCCTTCCCTCCGCAAAACATGCGGATGCGTTACGCCGGAAACCATGTAAACCACATTGCTGTGACGCGCCAGAATTTGGGGCAGCGCTTTGATGACGTTTTCTATCCCTTTATTCGGCGAGAGCAGCCCAAACGTGAGCAATACTTCTTTTCCCTCCGTTCCGAATCCATCCTTGTAAAAGCTCGGATCGGTGAACGGCAAATCCGGGATGCCATGCGGGATCAGATCGATCTTCTCTGCCGGAACGTGAAACACTTCCTGCAGAATCTCAGCGGACTGCTGGCTCATGACGATCAAGCGGTCCGAAAGCGTCGCAATCTCCTCCATCACTCTGCGCTCGTCGGGATTTGGTTCGCGAAGGACCGTGTGCAACGTCGTTGCGAATGGCATTCGCAGCCGCCGCAGTAGCTCCAGAATATGCCCTCCTGCCCGTCCTCCAAAGATTCCGTATTCGTGTTGCAGGCAGACCAGATCAACGTTGCTGAAATTTAGAAAATCCGCGGCTTGCCGGTAGGAGGCTAGATTATCTTCGGACAACTCGAACCGCACTCTCGCAGGATATGCGTAGCCTTCTTCGGTATCGTTTACCGGAAGCGCCAGCAGCTCCGTCGTGCCGTATTCCGCGTGGATGGCGTCGCATAAATCCGTTGTGAATGTCGCAATACCACATCGCCTCGGAAGATAATTCCCCACGATTGCGATCCGGTTGGGAAGCGCGGAGCGCGGCGGTACCGGAGTTAGTGTGACTACCTTCTCGTCCAGCAACAGAGACTGAACTTCTATCAGCGTTTCGGCTTCTGGGATGGGCATTATTTTTGGCAACGACATTCGATTTCCAGTGAATCCATGACTTGCGGAAGAATCGCCGCGTGCCGCCCCAAGAAACGCTCAACTTGGAGGTGCATCAAACACTGCCGTTCTGTGTCGAATCCGGAATCGCGCCCCCTGTAGCGGAGAGGAGCGGTCGCTTTATTCGTGCAGGACCACCGTCAGCAAGGACTTATTAACCTTGATCTTCCCGTTGTATTCGATGAAGCCCAGTTTTCTGAATTTGTTCATGAAAAAATTCACGCGGGAACGCGTGGTTCCTACCATGCTCGCCAGCGTCTCCTGAGAGACCTTCGGCAAGACGCGAACCGGATGATCTTGCTTTCCATAGCGGGCCAGAAGCAACAGCGTGCGCGCCAGGCGCTTTTCGCTCGAGTTAAAGAGTTGATCGACTAGATCCTCTTCCACTCGGATGTTGTGCGCGAGCATATACCGGATGAAATGGTCCGATAATTCTTGTTCCGCGTGCAGCACGCGTAGCAATTCGGCTTTCTCAATAACGAGAACTGTGGTCGGTGTAATGGCCGTAGCCGTACCCATCCGAACCGTCTGGCCTGCCATGCACCCTTCGCCAAAAAAATCCGTCGGTCCAAACATCGCCACTACCGCTTCTTTTCCTGAGCCGTTCACCACCGATAGTTTCACCCCGCCCTTCTGGACGTACATTACGCTATCCGCGCTATCTCCTTGCGTGTAGATCGACTCGCTTCTCCGGTATTCCGCAATTTTTCTCGCGACACCTGCGGTATCGAGAAACAGTTGCGGATCGAAGGTGCTACCTTGTCCGTTTGTCTTGCGTTTTTGTGCTTTCATATTGAGGCCGAAACACGCCCCCTACGGACGCGCTCACCGGCCGCGTCTACCGTATCAAAGAGCACTCTCGCGAAACTGTACAAAAGAGGACAGCGCACGACGCTGCCAGTCTCTAAGATTACCTGTGGGACGACGAGAAGGAGCGACATTGGCCGGTTACCAGGGCTGGGACGGGCGGTATCCCTCCCCTCGCTGTCTCTTTTTTTGATTTTCCAAATGCGGTTCCCCTTACAGGGTAAGCCAACCGAGTTCTTACGTGCCCAAGTTCCAGAAAGTTCAAATGTCGGCCAACAACATATCTGCAACCATTCTCATCCGAGAAAACACACTCTTGCCGTCAGGCTCGGTCCTCGAGACTGAAGCGTTCTTGCCGGGCTGGAGAGCCGTCCAGAATCTGGATGGGCGCGGAGTTGCCAACAAAATCGAGGACGCCAAGTGGAATTTCTTCTTTCTGGCGGGCGCGATCAGGACGACAGTTATCGGTCGCGAGGGACCAGCAACTCTTCGAAGGGCGATCCAGCGCATCCTGGCAAAGCAGCAGGCCCGGGGTTTTAACTCCATCGAGATTACGAAAGTTGTTTCAAGACGCTTCCTCGGAGTGCCTTACCTAAGTATCTCCGCGCACTCACGGCACATCCAGGCAGGCATGTACCTGGTTCCTGCGGAGGATGTTCGGGTAATGGACGCAGCGGACACAGCGCCCGCTCCAGCCGCAGCAATGGTTTTCGGAGAGCGGTGAAGAAGTCATTCCGCCAAAGGCCGGCTCAAAGCAACACGTAGCGATGATTCGAATTATTAGAAACTTGCGGGAGAGATAAAATGAAAATAATCCGCTGTTCCATTCTTTGCCTTGGCAGCTTCTTTCTCATGGCATCCACGCTCCACGCGCAGGACTATTCCAGCTATCGCGGTTTTTCCCTAGGGGCAAACCTGGCTACGGTCCTGAAGCATACCGACCAGAAGTCGGCGGATGTAAATGTCACTCACGGTGGCCCGTCGCTGTTTCAGGAAGTGACTTGGTGGCCGCCGAACCTTCCGGGGACTTCGTACCGGTCGGACAGCGTTGAACAGATTCTCTTCTCGTTCCACGGCGGCTCGCTCTACAAAATGACTGTGACATATGATCTAGCCTCCACGGAAGGTCTCACCGCGGGAGACATGATGACGTCCATTTCCGCGAAATACGGACCTACGACAAGCGTCGCGCCAGTGGTCGATCCCGCGTCGAAAAACAATTATGACGCGAAGGGGAGACTCGTCGCGTCTTGGGAGGATGCGCAATACTCATTCAATCTCGTCCGTTCTTCATTTACCGACCGTTTTGGGCTCATCATCTATTCCAAGGAGGCAAATGCCGAAGCGGAACTTGCCATCGCCGAAGCGATTGTCCTGGAAAAACAAAACGGCCCCAAAAAAGCCGCCGAACTTGAGAAAAAACAAATAGATGACCTCGAGGTCGCTCGACTGAAGAACCAGAAGACTTTCCGCCCGTAGGATTGACCGAGAGCAGCAAAGAGCTAACGATTCCGGTTTTGGACTCAGTTCGACCCCAGGCGACTCCGAGAAAGAAGTGCTTGATGAGCGAGTTTGTCTGGACCATTGCACAACCACGTTGCAAACCTTTAATAATTCGCAGCTAAATCCAAAGCGAAACAGAAACCCTGACTATCGAGCGCGGGCGAATACGCCTCGCTTCCTGAATTTCTTTCGCAAACTTGTGCACTTACGCACAGTATTTTCGCGGCGGAAGAGGCACACTCAGGTCTCGCATTTTTTTCGAAGGAGACTCATGCAGAATATTTCAAAGATTTCGTTGGCACTGGCAATTACGCTAAGTGCTTCCATGTACGGCCAGGCCCAACAGCAGGCGCCCGCACAATCTGGCGATCCTGTACCAACATACCGAGTCAGCGTCGTCAGCCGGACGGCGCAGGCGGTAAACTACAGACACCGCAGCGGCGGGACCAAGATTGATTTCCAAGGCACCGACCTCATGCCCAGCGCAAGAGGCGAGGCCTCAGTTAACAGCAAACGTGGCAGGCTGGAAGTCGAAGTTGAATTTAGCGACCTCGACAGGCCCACCGCATTCGGCAACGAATACCTCACCTACGTCCTGTGGGCAATTTCTCCCGAAGGACGTTCGATCAATCTCGGCGAAGTGCTGGTGGGCGACAACCGTCGCAGCAAGCTCGATGTGACCACCGATCTTCAGGCTTTCGCGATGATCGTGACCGCGGAACCTTATTACGCAGTGCGCCGCCCGAGCAACGTGGTGATCATGGAAAACGTGATTCGCCAGGATACTCGAGGAACCTCGGAAGCCGTGGACGCCAAGTATGAACTGATCGATCGCGGCGGATACATTCCGACGGGCTACAACTTCGATCCAGTGGTCTTGAATGCCAAGTTGCCGCTCGAATTCTTTGAAGCGCGCAATGCGGTGCGCATCGCGAAGTCCGCAGGAGCCGAGCGGTATGCCGGGCCGAGCTACGAAAATGCAATGCGCCAGATGAAAGAAGCGGATGCCCTCGCCACCAGCAGGCACGAAGACAAGAAGATGCTGATTTCCGTTTCGCGCCAAGCCGTGCAGACGGCCGAAGACGCACGCGAAATCGCCATGAAGCGGATTGAATCTGATCGCGCAGAGCATGAGCGCAGCGCCTCAGCAGGACGTGAAGCCAATGCCAACGCCGCCACAGCCGATGCCGTTCGCGACCGCGATGAAGCCGACCGCAGGAAGCATGAAGCCGAAGCCAACACGGCAGGCGCCGTTCGCGATCGCGATGAAGCCGACCGAAAGAAGCACGAAGCCGAAGAAGCTGCCAGACGAGCTCAGGGCGCCCAAGCGAATGCCGAGGCCGACTCCGACCGTAATCGAGCAGCCGCAGCCGCTTCCGACCAGCAAACGCTGAATGCCAGGAACGCACAGGCTTCCGCCGAAGCTGATTCCGACCGCAACCGAGCCGCAGCCGCCTCATCCGATTTGAGGGCGCAAGATGCCGTACGAGACCGTGAAGAACTACGCGCAAAGCTGCTTCAACAGTTCAACTTGATTCTTGAAACTCGCGACACGGCCCGCGGGCTCGTCGTGAATATGTCAGATGTGCTCTTCGACAGCGGGCAGTTTACGTTGCGTCCGCTGGCGCGCGAGAAGCTGGCAAAAATATCAGGCATCGTGCTGGCTTATCCCACCCTCATGCTGGCCGTTGAAGGCAACACGGACAGTGTAGGTACGGAAGAGTTCAACCAGACGCTTTCGGAGAAGCGCGCCGAAAGTGTTCGGGGCTATCTCACCAAACAGGGCGTGCCGGAATCGTCCACGACTGCGGCAGGATTTGGCAAGTCTCGGCCCATTGCTTCCAACGATACATCGGACGGCCGCCAGCAAAACAGGCGCGTCGAGCTGATCGTTTCTGGCGAAGTGATTGGAACGAAGATCGTTTCGATCCAGGAACTGCCTGTCAGCGCATCGTCAACGCCCCGTTAATCGAACCTCAGACAGAAGAAAAGCCGGCTCCACGCGAGCCGGCTTTTTCTTTTGCCTCGATTGGTATTCAACCTTGATGTCTAGATCTGGAGTTTTCTCGATCGCCTCGCAGGAACGATCCGCCTGAACTGCGCGCTAATAGCAGTTATGCCGCCGAATCCCTCTGGCGCGTTGCTTTAACGCCCGACAGAATACCTACTCCCAAGAGTACGATCGCGCCGACGACAATCCAGTGTGCAGGCACATGAAGCAGGAAGGCGCCGTAGACGAGCCCAATGGTAAGGATCGCAAATCCAATGGCGTAGAGTCCGAAAGACATGGTGTTTCCTTTCCGCTGCGTCAACCAAACAATCGCGATTGAAAAACGGGTCTTCACCGCAAAACAAAAAGACGAAAAGGCAAAGCCTTCCTCCACGCGGCTGCGCGTGGAGGAAGGCAGTTAGTCTGCCTAAATAGCTAAAGAACTAGTCGCGATCTGGGTGGTGATGGCGCCAATTCCAGTAATCGCTTTGGTGCCGACGGTTCTCGAGGCGAAACTCGCGATAGTCCCTGTGCCTCTCGCCGAGGTACACGCGGTAGGAACGGTCTTCGCGGTCATTCCATTCATGGTAGTCACGATGATTGCGATCATAGTAGCGCGCATGATCGCCGCCCGTCGTGACAACCACTTCCTGTGCCGCTCCCGCCCTCGATGCTGCTGAGGCAGTGAGTGCCGCAGTGAGAAAAAGAAAACTTAGATATCTGGATGCTTTTTGCACGTCGTCCTCCGTAAATCGCGAACTCTCGTTTTAGAGTTCTGGCTTGTAGTGATCATGCGCCGAGAAGCCTAAGAAGTCTGTGCTATACAGGACAAAATTAGCCGCATTCGACTTCTCCAAGAAACTGCTGGCCTGTACACAAAGGTACAGACATCTGTTCTGCGGATGTCTAGGATTCGTTACGTAAGCTTACGCGGCTCGATCCGCCATATCCATCCTGAAAAGTGTGCAGCAGGTCGAGATGCTGTACGCATCGCCGAAAGTCAACTAGAACAGTTGGCCATCAGGATTTTCTCCTCCTGTTGCCGACCTAGCTCGTGCTTTCGGCCAAAAACTTGTTGGCCCAGCAGCTGAGTTAGCGTTTGCCTCTCTAGTCTTTCCTCGGAAGTAAGAAGAGAGAGTAGCTAATTCGATTCCAGCGGATCCCCCCTCCCTGGCCTACAAGCTGATTAAAAAGCAGAGGAAGTTCTGAGAGTGCGGGCAATTTTTGTACGAAGGCGCGCCCTGCTCTTTCTTCGCGAGGTAACCGGGGGATGCTAAACACAATGAGGCTGCAAAGCGCGGGCTCTCGAACCCAAGCGAGTGGACCGCTTCGCAATGCGCGGCGGTTGTGCCAATGCTGCGCACTACTTGCCGTCCTGGCGTTGGCGACCGTAGCGGTGTTCGCCAGCAGCGCGGCAAGCAATGCTGCCACTCTCAATCTTGCCGGCGTAACCGCGGCAGCTCCATCGATCACGACGCAGCCAGTCGGCCTAACCGTGATCGTGGGGCAAACGGCGACGTTCACGGTAGTAGCGGCAGGGACCGCCCCGCTCAGCTATCTGTGGCAGGAGAATGGGACCGCCATCAGCGGAGCGACTCTTTCGTCGTATACCACTCCGGCTACGACGAGTTCCGACAGCGGCGCGCAATTCACGGTAGTCGTTACCAACAGCGCAGGCAGTGCGACCAGTAACGCCGCCACTCTTAACGTTCAACCGGTGCCTGTTGACGGCCTTACTATTCCTGCAAGCCACCCAAGGTTGTTCTGGAACGCGGCGAAACTTGCCCAAGCACAGCATTGGTGGACAGGACATAGCTACACGCCAAATTATACCAACCCAAACCTGTTCGACCCCTACGATACGTTGCTTGCCTGTGAGCTGGCCAACAATCAAACGTGGTGCAATGCGCAGATAAATTGGGCTGTAAACTTGAGTGCAACGAGCTGCTATCAGAACTCCGGTTGCGATGCCATGCGCTTGTACGGCGAGGCCGTGATGCTTACGTACGATTGGCTATACGCGCAGATGACGGCCGCGCAGCGCGCCACCATCATCAATAACTGGAACACTTGGCAGAATTATCCGGATACAGACAATGGTTGGGGTAACACGGGTATGCCTTCGAGCGTCGACTTCGCGGGAGGGATTCGAACGGACTTTAGTTTGGGAGTTGCTACGTTTGGAGACAATCCTGCGGCTTCAAGTTTTATCGACTACGCGTTAAACAACCGCTGGGCCGCGGTGGTGAATTTCGCGTCCCCGAGCGGCGTCGTACCCCTCGGCGCGAAAGGCTACGGCATACCTGCCCAGGAAAGCTCACAATACGGGCAATATTTTCTGAACTACCATGCAGTTCCCCTGGCGACTTCTGCACTCTTAGGGCGTGACTTGTGGCAGGAATCCACGGCCTTGAAAGCTGGCGTGTTGCAGACGATTTACAATACCTTACCCACCCCAACGATATCGCGCGGCCTTTATGACGGCTGGACATGGAGCGACGATGAAAACTGGAGCTTAGGCGCGGGCCTGTACGGTGGCGGCGGGATGCAGTCGCGCTACTACGGCGATTTCATGATGGCCGCCGCGCAGGAGTTTCCAACTACGGCCATTGGCAAGGTTGCGCGGCAGTGGATCAACACGGTGAATCCGGGGATCGCGCCGATGTGGATGGCGATCGATCCTGGTGGCAGTGCGCAGGCGCTCTCGACCTTGCCGCTCGATTATTATGCTTCCGGTCCGCAGTCTGCCTATTGGCGCAACAATTGGAGCACGAACGCCAGCTCGTTGTTCCTGCAAATGGGACAGACCTTCGGCGTCGGCCACACGCACTTTGATGTGGGAAACTTCCAGTGGTTCCGCGGCGGATCCTATCTAATCCGCGAAACTCCAAGCTATTACACGACCGTGGCGGGGTACAACTCAGTTGGAACAGCCGACGTAAGCTCAGGCTATGCGCATAATCTTCCTCTCATCGGAGGACTACCGGGATCGGCGGATGGCTGCACGGATAGCAATGCGATTGTAAAACGCATGGAGAGTCAGTCCACGTATGCGTATATCGATGTGGATACCAGCGGAACGTATACAAACAATATCTGTGATCCCGGTCGTCCAGAACGGGAAAACATATACGCCCAGCATGTGGAACGTGAATTTATCTTCTTCCGCGATATCGAAGTGCTTCTTATTCTAGACCGTTTGCAGGCCGACTCCGCAAGCCGTAGCAAAACATTTGTGAGCCACTGCGAAACTAGCCCCGTTTCAATCGATGCCGCGCATTACGTCTGCGTGGATGGAAGCCAACAGGCCAGTTACTCAGTGCTGCTGCCTGCAAATCCGGCGCTGGTGGCTGTGAATGAGGCCGCGAATGGCGCAACGTGCGCATCAAACGAGTGTCAATACCGGCTGGAAGTCAACGACAACAGCCCGATAGGAGCCCAGAGCTATTTCCTGGTAGCGATCCAAGGTCTCAGCGCTGGCGGAACCGCGCTACAGCCTACTATGCAAGATAACGGCACGTCTTGGACCGTCGCGCTGGGTGCCAATCACAGTGTAACGCTCAACAAAGGCATGGCCTCGGCAGGCGGTTCCGTAACGATCAGTGGCGCGACCACAAACCTGCGCGTGGACGCTCAAGCGATGAGCATCACTGACGATGGGCCGGAGTGGGCTGCATCAATCACGGCGCCACCGATAGCACCTACGATCACGGCGGCGCCAGCGAACCAGACAGTGACCGCAGGACAGACGGCGTCGTTCACAGTGCTGGCGGCAGGTACAGCGCCGCTAAGTTACCAGTGGCAGAAGAACGGAGCCAACATCGCCGGAGCTACGACAACAAGCTACACGACACCAGCAACGGGGACCACCGACAGCGGATCGACGTTCGATGTGGTGGTGACGAACACTGCGGGGACTGTGACGAGCGCGGCAGCCGCGCTGACGGTGAACCCCGCACCCGTGGCACCTACGATCACGACGGCGCCAGTCAGCCAGACAGTGACCGCGGGACAGACGGCGACATTTACAGTGGTGGCGGCAGGGACTGCGCCGCTCGGCTACCAGTGGCAGAAGAACGGGGCCAACGTCACCGGAGCGACGGCGGCAAGTTATACAACGGCGGTGACGACGACAGCAGATAGCGGCTCGACGTTCGACGTGGTGGTGACAAACACGGCCGGGACAGTGACGAGCGCGGCAGCAACGCTGACGGTGAATCCGGCACCCGTGGCACCTACCATCACGACGGCGCCAGCGAGCCAGACAGTGACCGCAGGACAGACGGCGTCGTTCGCGGTCGTGGCGGCAGGGACAGCACCGCTAAGTTACCAGTGGCAGAAGAACGGGGCCAACATCACTGGAGCTACGACAACAAGCTACACGACACCAGCAACGGCGACCACAGATAGCGGATCGGCGTTCGACGTGGTGGTGACGAACACGGCGGGAATGGTAACCAGCAGTGCGGCCACACTTACGGTGAATCCGGCACCGGTGGCACCGACGATCACGACAGCGCCAGCGAACCAGACGGTGACGGCGGGACAGACGGGGACGTTCACAGTGGTGGCGGCAGGGACAGCGCCGCTAAGTTACCAGTGGCAGAAGAACGGAGCCAACATCACCGGTGCTACGACAACAAGCTACACGACACCAGCAACGGCGACCACCGACAACGGATCGACGTTCGACGTGGTGGTGACGAACACGGCGGGGACAGTGACGAGTGCAGCCGCCACGCTTACGGTGAATCCGGCACCGGTAGCGCCGACGATCACGACGGCGCCAGCGAACCAGACAGTGACCGCAGGACAGACGGCGTCGTTCACAGTGGTGGCGGCAGGGACGGCACCGCTAAGTTACCAGTGGCAGAAGAACGGGGCCAACATCGCCGGAGCGGCTTCAGCAAGTTACACGACACCAGCAACGGCGACCACCGACAGCGGATCGACGTTCGACGCGGTGGTGACGAACACGGCGGGGACTGTGACGAGCGCGGCAGCAACGCTGACGGTGAACCCCGCACCCGTGGCGCCTACGATCACGACGGCGCCAGCGAGCCAGACGGTGACCGCAGGACAGACGGCAACGTTCACAGTGGTGGCGGCAGGGACAGCACCGCTAGGTTACCAGTGGCAGAAGCACGGGGTGAACATCGCCGGGGCCACGGCGACAAGCTACACGACGCCGGTGACGACGGGAGCGGATAACGGATCGAGGTTCCGAGTGGTGGTGAGCAACACCGCCGGGACAGTGACCAGCGTAGTGGCAACATTGACGGTGAATACGGCTCCAACGATCACGACGGCACCAGCGAGCCAGACGGTGGCCGCGGGACAGACAGCGACGTTCACGGTAGTAGCGGCAGGGACAGCGCCGCTAAGTTACCAGTGGCAGAAGAACGCAGTGAATATCGTCGGGGCCACGACGGCAAGTTACACGACGGCGGTGACTACGACCGCAGATAGCGGCTCGACGTTCGACGCGGTGGTGAGCAACATCGTTGGGACAGTGATCAGCGAAGCAGCAACATTGACAGTGAACCCGCCGGCCCCAGCGATCCAGGTAAGCCCGACGTCCTTCAACTTTGGAAACGATGTGGTCCGCAGCAATTCGACGCAGGTCTTGATCATCAAAAACACTGGCACGGCCATCTTGACCGTCACTCAGGTCAATGCAACTGGTTCGGCCTTCAACGTAAGTGGATTCTCGTTGCCACTGAACGTAAACGCGGGCCAGCAGACCACGATTACGGTGGCGTTTTTGCCGACTACGGTTGGCACAGTATCAGGCACCATCTCAATTGTGAGCAGCGCTCCTAGTTCGCCCACGTCCATCGCCCTCACAGGCACGGGAATCGCGGCAATCCTGACTTTGGGCATCAGCCCCACAAGCTTGAACTTTGGAAATGTAATAACAACAACTTCCTCGGTGACTCAAAACGTTACAATCACTGGAACTGGCAATGCCAACGTGACAATTTCACAGATCAATTTGAGCGGGGCTGGATATTCGATGACGGGCGGCAGCGCACCTGTCACGCTCACTCCGTCGCAGAACCTCACGCTGACCATTCAGTTCAGCCCCACGGTAATCGGGACAGTAAACGGAAGCATCTCGATCATCAGCAACGCAAGCGGGTCGCCTGTATCAGTCTCACTATCGGGAACCGGCGTAATCCAGCATTCGGTTGCACTCGCCTGGACTGGGAGTACTTCGACGGTGTCGGGGTACAACGTCTACCGCAGCACGGTAAGCGGAGGTTCATATACAAAGATCAACGCCTCGCTGGTTGCGGTGCTCAATTACACAGACTTGACCGTACAGAGTGGTACGACTTACTTCTACGTGGCCACTGCGATAGATTCCAGCGGCGACGAGAGCATCAACTCGAACGAAGTGCCAGCCACAATCCCGTGAGGGTTTCGGAAGACCCTGAACAACTAAACCACGCAAGCATCGCTTGGAACTTATCACTCTTAGGAGCGGTATTTTTTCATAGCTGTTTCAAGAATCCATCGGGGCTCTCAGGAAAACCTTTCCGTCATTTCGCCATATTTGTTGATCTTGGTTAATCCGTCACATTCCACAGACAGGCTAAATGCGGGTTAGTTAGCGGACGACGAATGGCTGAGTTTGTTGCGAGTTCCGATTCAGAGTATCCACATCGGGTTCAGGAGTGCGCCTGAGTCCTTTTAAGGTTTGATCTGAACTCTAATCGTGCCTGCGCCAGAGTCAGATTCGGTGCCGTCAGCTGCCTGGGCCGTCACGACCAGTGTATGTTCGCCGGCGCTAAAGGAAAGAAGCGGACTCGTTCCTGTGATTCCTTTAACCAATCCAGTAGCATCGGCAGGAACGGGGATCGAGAATAGCTTCACGCGCTCCTTGTCGGTCGCGTCATACACGTTAAACTGTTTCACGCAATTCTTCGTGGGCGCCAACGAACAAGCAGGACTCAAGTTGAAGTCGTAGTCGAAAGTGAGTGTAACCCTGTGCTTGCGCGGGATGGCTACGGCCAAACTAACGAACACTAGAGCTAATAAGGCCAAAAGGGATCGTAGGTTGGTCAATTTCATCTTCAATGAATTAATGCCTGCGCGGCGGCGGAGAGCTCCGCAATCCTTCTGAAGTAAAGTGTAATCTAACAGTCGAGGCTGGTGTCAAGGGAACCAACGACTGAGCTTGACCCGGATTCATACGGACCATGCGCATTTCGGAGTCCCGTTGGCGCATAAGACTAGGGAGTGTGGGGACTTTGTGGGGGCCTCACACACATCTCGGCGCATATCGCCATCTCTCAAATCAACTTGCCACAACTCGCGAACTCCTGACCACCAAAAGATGCTCCTGGTGACCTCGTAATCTCTGCTTATGTCTCGGTGCCATTCCTCTCGAACTGCAGTAATAGTTTGGCGGCTGTATAAGACGGAACAGACATTGGAGCTTTGAGACCTCAAACTACCGCCGTTAAGGACTTCCCTACTCTGGAAATCCAGTCCGAAAGCTTCTGGAGGAATGTATGAGATTTCGTGGCACGTGTTTATTCGTTTTCTTGGCTTTGGGATTGAACGTCTATGCCCAAGCTCCTAATCTACAAACAGCAGGCAACTTTGCGGTGCTGGCCGGTGGCGGAATCGTCAGCGCTGACGCGGGAACCACAATTGTTGGTGATGTAGGAAGTTCTCCCACACCCACGGTCACGGGACTTTTGGCAACCCAGGTGACTGGCACGTTGTACACGGCTGCGAACGCCGTACTGACAACAGCCCAAACGGACCTGACAGCCGCCTACGTTGACGCGGCCGGGAGACCTTCTTGTACGGCGCTGACCGGCGCGCTGGGCACAGGGACGAATGCCAATCTGGGCCCCGGACTTTACTGTTATTCGGCAGCGGCGCTTCTTAACGGAACCCTGACGCTTAACGGCGGTGCAAGCGACGTGTGGATCTTCCAGATCGGCAGCTCTCTGACGACCGCCACGGGTGCCACCGTTGCTTTTACGGGTGGCGCGTCGCCCTGCAATGTTTACTGGCAGGTTGGCTCCTCCGCAACCATCCAGACGGGCAACAACTTTGCGGGAAATATCATGGCGCTAGCGAGCATTACGCTGAATGGCGGCAACCTGGCAGGCCGAGCGCTGGCCCAAAACGGTACGGTCACGATCAGCGGTAAGGAAACCATAGTCAACGGATGTTCTTCGGGGACGACTAGCGCGCCGACAATCGTGGTCTCGCCTGTAAACTCCTCGATCGTATGCGGGGCCGCAGGCTCAACCATCACCAAAACCGCAGTGGTCTTGCTGAATGGGGTCCCCGTCGTGGGTACGACCGTGACCTTTACTATCACGGGACCGGACTCTGGCCAGAGCGGGACCGCCATCACGGATGCTACAGGTACAGCGACATTCACAATAACGGCGCCCGCATCGTGTTCAGGAGAAGATTCTATCGTTGCCACGGTAAACGGCGGGACGGTTAGCTCAAACACAACTTTCGCGACGTTTTCTGGGTCAGGCTCAGGATCATTTTGTTCCACCGCGCCATCCCCCACTGTCTCCCTAATGAGTGTGACAACAGGTCCGCCAAAGCAGGTCGTCCTCTCGGTTCAAGCTGCAGGTGGATTGTCTTCCGTGATCGTCGATACCCCTCCGACCACGAATGCTACGGTTGCCATCTTACCGTTCGACAGTGGAACGACCCAGGCCCTGGGCGTCACCGCGACGAAGATCGATCAGTCGGCATCGGCCGAGGTGGAACTGACTGTCATAGATCTATGTGGGAATACAACTGTGTTTGATCCGGTCTTTGCGACGATCACAATTCCGGACTCTAATTCACCTGTTACACGAAAATTCAACTTCAATCATCGCGAAGTAGCACACTTCGACGGGATCGGCCATACGGAAGGGATTGTTCTCCTTCAAAATGACACGCCCGGTGTGAAATCGCTTCTAATCCGGGTCAATGGGTCCGAGTTTAGAACTCTGCTTACGGATGGGGAAGTCAAAAAGATCAACATCTCATCCGCTCTGCACCACGGATCCAACGCGGTTTCGGTTGTTGCGGTTGGTCGCCCGAATAGTTCCGTCGATTTGAGCATCTCCGACGGAAAGTAAACATACCGCCGGGTTCGCATCTCACCTTCTCCAGGCCAGTCTGGATGGGAGCGAACCCGGCGTTTTTCTTGCTTGAGACTGAACAACAGTTGGCGAAGCGAATAAGGGGCCTGGGAGCATGCAGGGCGGCGCGTCAACCAACGGCTAGAGAAGATGGTCTGTTCTACTCATTCTTTCGAGAGCCAGCCGAACGGGCCGAACAACGTAATATGCGATGGAGAGAAACTTTGGCATCGGCAGGAACCAGCGATCACGTTCACTCGGCTTAAGTTTATGCAGGAAATACCGGAGGAAGATTTTTGTCCGGTCCCGCAAGCGCTCACGAATCTCAAGTTGACAAGTGATGCCGCCCTGTAAGCCCCAGCGTTCGCCGGGCTCCGCGAAAAGATGGGTAAGGGCCCGCGCAGCCAGGGCTCTCGCTGTGCGATCGATCTTTAGATTCTGCACCACTATTGGAGGCAGTGATGCCCCAAGCAGACCTTGTGCCAGGAGAAGTCCAGTACCCAAGGCACGCTTGAGGCCCAGATCGTCAGCTTCCTGTAGCACGAAACGCCAGTCTAAATCAGGAACTGCCAGGATCTCGGCAATGTCGCAGATAAACTTTAGCTGGACCCACCTATGCTTAGCCGCGTGCATGGAGAGGACCAGCAGGCAGGCTTCCAGCCGCAGACTTCGCACTTGTTCCCCTGCTATGGAGATCGTTTCTAAGTGCTGCAGGAACCGCTCAGGATCTCCCGCAAGACATGCTGTTCTACTGGTGAATCGCCAGTGCAAATCCACGCGGACCTTTCCGTCCGCGCGATAAAGCAGCAGTTCGTGGTGCTCGCGCACAAATTGATTCAGATCGCCAGTATCCACCTTCCCAGGCGCGTACCCCCGGTCGATGAGGAGACGCCGGGCGCGCAGGGCATCCCGCTCGCAAATGATAATGTCCAGGTCTCCAAACGCGCGGAGCGACAAATCGCCATAGAGCCTGACGGCAAGTGCAGGGCCCTTGAAGGGGACTGCCGGAATACCGTGCGAGTACAGGAAGCCGAGGATGTCCACTAGTTCTTCGGCGAGTAGCCGGGCTTCCGCAGCCTCGGCCTCGTGACGCGCTCTAAGAGGTTCGAGGACGCCGCTGGGCACAACATCCGGACAGAATCGGTGAAGGTTTCGATAGGTGAGCGATAGCGTGTCGTGACGGAGCGCCAGTCGAATGAATTGGAACCAGTCTATTTCTTTCCGAGCGGCCTCTCTGATCCGCTGCGACATATCCGGGTTGGAGCGAGTACGGGCACAACAAAGAAGCAGCTCCATTTCAGCGCAAGACGCCGCGGATCGGAGCTGCGAAGTAGGTTCCGGCATGATTTCGTTTCGGATCATGAGTCCAAGAGCTCCCGAAACCGAATGGGAAGGCGATCAAAGTCACGTCCCGTCTCGAGGCGGTAACACGGCGTGGAGGTCACAAGTTGATTTAGAGCACCCAAATGAGCGCGGCAAGAGTTGGCCTCAGTGAGCAACACGTTGGGAACCAGCTCCAACAGCGCTTCGTCAGGATGCATCCTCGAGACAACACTGGTTTCCCTCGTTGCGATGCGAGGAACCACAATGGCGGCCGGCCGAGCCTCAGGAGTCACTTTGGCGCCATAGACTTGTGAGGGGTGGATTTGACTCTTCCGCCATCCGGGACGCTTGGGTGAGCCAAGCAGAAAACTCAGCTCCGGGAAGAATTTGGCAGTCTGGTCACTGACATCCACAGCCTCAGGAAATGCCAGGATCCGGATCCCATCCGGCCGGTCAACGAGGAAGACCATGTCATCGCTCATGTAGTCGAAATTGGCTCTGAGCGAGGCAACCGTTAGAGTGGATTTGCCCACGCCGCTTGTGCCCGGAATTAGAAGACACTTGCCCTCTGCGCTGAAGCTGCCAGCGTGCAAGCTATAGAGGCCGCGTCGCTTTAAGATTTCAATCAGGCAGATAGTGAACAAAAGATGAGAGGCCAACCACAGGTTGTCAATTTCCGGCTCGAGCACTGAGAACCATGCGGAGCCCGACCCAGGATCGCACAATACCCGCACGCGATCATCGCAACAAAGGTAGATTTGGTCTTCGGTTTCGAAATAGCTGGCTTCGCCGCTCTCCAGTTGGTAAAAGGGCTTCGCCAGCCCTGACGGTTTCCTGAAGCGATGCCTTTTCGTATTCGACACAGATTCGAAGTCGAAAAAAATGGTCTCGGCGGATTCTTCATTCGAGGCAAGAATTTGGAATCTGGAATTAAGGCAGGTGGCGATTGCGGACGAGGACAACACCCTGAGACTCAAGCCATGGAAACCGTAGGTATGGGTGTACCGGCTATTGCTCATGATCTTGATTGCTCCAGTTCAGATTTTCCGGATGGCATCGCACTGCGGTGGGAAGTGGCCGAAATGCGGTACATCTCAGCATATAGAGGTCGCGGATCCCGCGGTTCCAGGAACGGCACGCCATCTTTGACCAGCCAGCAATGACCAACAAACTTTTCCTCGACTTGGCCCATGCCGAAGCACAAAGACACGTCCTGCCCATTGCGGCGAAAAAAATAGTATCGCGTGACGCCTCGAGTGAGACATCCGGGGCGCACCAGCGGACGGCCCGCATGGATGGCCATTTCCACGTACTCGATAATCTGTTCAATTCGCTCCTGGTGCGCCGGCGAAGAGATTCTCGGCTCCAGCAGAGTTTGCAAACGAGATAGCTTTAGCCGGAGAAGGAACGGAACAGCGGCGGCAAAGAGCAATACCTGGAAGAAGAGAAATACATCGGAGATGGATCGTTTGCCCATGCTTACACGGCGCGTTCCGTTTCTCGACGGGAACTGGCAGAAGTGGTGCTGCCAACTCTGAAGGTCCGTAGAAGCCGTGAGGCCAGTCGTGGAAGCGCAGTCAGATTCTCTCTTTAGGCACGAAAGTCTGTTGGTCTAACCTGCAGTGGCCCACCCGGATGAGGGCGACTTGTCGAATCGCGTGCCATTGTCTATAGAGATCCCAAGAGGGCGTCCCCGGCCTTGAAACTCACACCATGTGCGCCGCACTCGACAATTAGATTCTTGCTTCGTAGATCCTCAAGTACTTCCATGACGTCCATCTCTATGATTTTGGTGGGGGCGTCATATTCCTTCGCCAGTATGGAAACCAATTGCGCCACTCCATGCGTCCCGTCGCAAAGCTCCCAAATTCTGTTGCCAACCTCGTTCAGCGCGTAGTAGCTCCCGTCATCCATATTGAAGAGAAGCACATCCCTCGATCCTTTCTGGACGATGATCTGCTCTTGGCGCCTGGGGCAGCTATTGGAGCCTGTGATTTCTTTCATCGTTTCTCTCGGCAATTCCAGCGCTCGACCCGTCTCAGGTTGGGTCTTCGCTTTTTGGCAATACCCAGATATGCAAACATAGGGATAGACATCCCTACACCGAGATTCCGCAGCCTTGCGGCTGCGGTTTCCGAAAGCAGGGAGCAGGTTCGGAACTGCTAAACCGGCTCTCCTGGCTTTCGCTCGTCCTTTTTATCAGCCTGTTAAAAACTGAGTTTGGTAACCAGCCGAAGGAGGCCCAAACACCTCAGGCTCGGCTTTGTATACTTCTTCATGTTTATGTCCGCCTTTCCATCTTCATTTTGATCGTGTGCGACTGGGTTAATACTTTATTCACTTCAGAAAACCGCTTCCGGTTCCCTGTTACTGTTTGCGATGCTTTTCGATGTAGGTGGGTGAGCAGTTTTCGCGTATCCGGCCACAAAATCTGCCACCAGGAAAGCCACCGTCCAAGACTTTCACACAGTGAGCATGCGCAACAGTAACTCTACTGTAGTCGTTAAATGGCGTTCCCCGTGGCTTCCTCGACGTCTCAAGAAGGCGCCAAGAATGAAGCGGCTGGGCTATTTGCAACAAAAACTCCCGCTTTCACTACACAAGACGGAATCCTAAAAGGCTTAGAGACATTTGGCTGTCCAATATTGCACACCCCTTCCTAATCGAGTAAATTCTCGCAATTAATACGTGTGGTGCGCAGAAATTCTAGCCTTCCATGTAGAGCGGCAGCGCAGAGGTCGGCGATGGAACCCGCTTCGAAATACTTCCGACACGTGGCGCGGCTTTAGAGCGAAGAAAACTCGAAGGAGTTTGTGCGCTACGTCGGTCTCAAGAATACAAGAAGATTTTACAAGCCTCATGCAATTATCTCTCGCCAGAAAGTGAATCCCTTTTTCCAACAAGGTCACAACCCTCAGATTATTCGTCACTTAGGCGTCCGTTAGTTTGGCGCGTGATAAGCACAGTGTAATCTTGACCAGCCAACTTACCCGTTCTCGTCCCCGAGAAGCGGAGGCGGGGGCCTCCGAAATCTAGGCTTGGAGTCCGAAGGCAAGCCGGATCTCCAGCAAGAATACACATGTCGCGCCAGGGGAAATCTCAAGCAACCCTTGTCGTGTTTTCAGATGCTACGAGGGATTCATGTGCCCATCAATCCTGCTTGTGGACATTGATTCTTCTGACCGAGAGAGCTGGAAAGCATTCCTTCAGAATCAGAATTATGAAGTCTTCACGGCGGAAGACGGGGATTCCGCGCTAAGTCAGTGCCTCTTCCTTCAGCCCGATCTGGTTCTGCTGTATGATTCGTTGCCGCAAATCGATGGTTTCGAACTCTGCCGCCGCTTGAAAGATGATCCTCTCAATCATCTTATTCCCGTTGTCCTGATAAAGCCTTCCTTAGAGCCCACGGATATTTCTCGTGGACGACTGGCAGGCGCCGCCGACTTCTGGGGAACCTGCGCCTCACTGGGGGAAGGACTGAGCCGCGTGCAGTCACTTTTACGGCTAAAGAGTTATATCGACGAACAAGCGAAGTCGGTGGTGCTGTCTCTGGCGCGCAGCATTGAAGCGAAACACTCTTTGACCGAAGGCCATTCCGAACGGATGACGGAGTATGCGGTTCAATTCGGCGAGCGTCTCGGGATGCCAGAAAAAGAATTGCAAGATTTGCGGATTGCCTGTTTGCTTCACGACATCGGCAAACTCGCAGTCCCGGACGGCATTCTCTTGAAGCCGGGGCCGCTCAACGAAGAAGAGATGGAAATCGTGAGACAGCATCCGATCACAGGAGAAGAGATCTGCGCACCGCTCAAGTCACTGCGTCATATTTTGCCAATAATCCGGAACCATCATGAGCTTTTGGATGGCAGCGGATATCCCGACGGTTTGTGCGGAGGAGAAATCCCGTTGAAGGCGCGGATATTACAGATCGCAGACGTCTTCGACGCATTGACTACGGACCGGCCGTATCGGATGGCTCTTTCGTTGGAGGACGCGTTGGAAATCCTTGGTACTGAAGCCATGCGCGGCTGGCGTGACACTGGCCTGGTGCGGGAATTCGCGAGTATTTGCCGATCCTATGAGAATTACCCGGGAATAGGCAGATCAATGCTGGCGTCCTACTATGGCGTGCCGCACTGGCCGAGGAATTCTACATTTACGTGAACAATTCTGAGGCCGCGTAGATAAAGGCTTGTGGCCTCGCATTCCCCGAGGTTATTGGACTTTCTAACTCCTAAACAGGGAATGCGCTACAACTTGGGACTGTCTCTGTGGGGGCGGCGATTGCGGTTGAATCTGACGCCGCGAGGCTGCCGCAATGGCACGTTCGGCCGGATGATTGGCGATGCGATCGAGTGCATCAGCAACGCGAGACAGTTCGAATGTAAGCTGGTCGACAGCGATCGACCTTTTCAGGACGACGATTCGCTTGCGGCTGAAGTAAAGAGCTAGCCAGAAGAGCAACCCAATCACGATTGATACGCCGGCCATAAAGACGTCGTGGCTTGTGAACGTGACACTCCTGCCCGCAATAGTAATCACATGGTCCGAGATCAAAGTTTCCTCCCGGCTGGGACTTCTGGATTGTTTATCCGTGGCCTGAACTACCTGGTTCCACGGCCTGACTACTGCGGATTGCCGGTACGCAACTCACCCGGCAGTCTCATCCTCAGAGAGTGGGCACTCTCTCTCAAGCGAGCAACTTTACGGCCAGACGCGCACTGCCATTAGCAACGAGCTGAAAATTCAACGGCATACGGCTAACAGTTGCGGCGACGGGCGCGCAGAGCGGAGCTGGCTGCGTGTAGATTCTTCCAGGCGCGCAGATTTCTTGCCTTACGTGCCGGGTAGGTTTGGCTCTAGTTCCCTCCTAGTCGTTGGAAAGGGGCCGCGGGGGATTCTTGTCATGGCTTTATGGAAATGCCTTCCGGGAGAGCTACGACTCCCGATACCGTGGCCTGCTGTAACTCATGAGACTGTGTCTTTAAATGAACTGGGTCCGTCTTCTTGAGGCGCAGGGTATGCGACGCCCGAGCACATAAATATCCGCGAGAGAGCTCTCGAGCAATCCGGCGAATCCTGCATTGGCGGGACCGAAATTGCTGGATACGGCATGAGGGAATACCCCCGAAGACTTGAAGATCGCCGCTAAATCATTGAGTCTGTTGTACGAAAGACTGGTTGCGGAATGGCCTGTAAGAAGATACCGAGCCCGGAAATACTACTCAATCGTAATGGCGGAAGGCCTGTGTCTGGCAAACCGGCCGGGTACTAGGACTACTGCTCAGAACTAAGGTCTTTACCTGAGGCACTTTGAGGGGGTTTACTTGATTGAGCAAGCAGGTTTCTCATGGTATTCCCTGTCAAAGTGTCCGCGTATTCACCCGACGCATTGACGTGGAGTAGGGCTGTTTAAGCCTAGGAGAGAATCTTCATGGCGAGACGAGAAGGGACGCCCGCGTCCCCCGATCCAAAGAGGAATGAAGAGCCGTCAGAGCTTCTTCGAGAACTGGTAGCTCACCTCCGGCAGAATCGAACACAACTGCGCGAGGAATGGGTGGTGCGCATCACGGAGACGCGCCTGCTTACCGCGATGACCAAAGAAGAGATCTTCGCGGAAGCAACTTCGGTGTACGACAGTTACGTTGAGGCGCTCGAAACCGAGGCGTTCGAAGCGCTGCAAGCTTACGCACGGAATCTTTCGGAACGCATCATTCCACGAGGTGTCGAAACCCACGAAGTGGTTGGGATTGTGCTGTTATTGCGCGACGTGCTTGCGCGTTCCCTCTTCGCGAAATACCAGAATGATTTTAAGAAATTGAATCGAATTTTGGATGCCTACGAGCCAGCGGCCAACCGAATCGCAAACACGGTGGCTGTTGGCTTCGTGCAAGAGCGCGAACGTGTTATTCGCCAGCAGCAGGAAGCGATTCGCGAACTCTCTACTCCGGTGCTGCAGGTTCGCGAGCGGCTGCTGATTCTTCCCATCATTGGAGTCATCGATCCTCAGCGCGCCCGGCAATTGACGGAGCAGCTCCTTCGCGGAATTCGCACAAACCGCGCCAAAGTCGTTGTGATCGATATCACCGGTGTGGCCGCCATGGACCTCACGGTGGCGAACAACTTGGTGCAAACGGTTGAAGCGTCGCGGCTGCTCGGAGCGACCGTCATTGTCACGGGTCTTTCGCCAGAAATTGCACAGACGTTGGTAACCATCGGCGTAGACCTGGGCAAAATGAATACGGTGGGCGACTTGCAGGGCGGCATCGAGCAGGCAGAAAGACTGTTGGGATATAAGGTCGAGAAACTAGCGGAGCCACGCTAGGCAAAGCGGAGGAAGCGCCAGGTGGAAGTCCCGATTCTCAAGCAGGGAGCGGTCCTCATCGCAACCTTTCAGGCCGCTCTCTCGGACGCGGACCTCAATCAACTACGCATGGGCTTGGTGCAGCAGGTTGTCAAGTTTCGCTCCCGGGCGGTGATCGTCGATGTGACCGCCATGGACGTGATGGACTCATTCGCCTCACGGACGCTGCGGGAGATCGCGCACATGATCAGGCTGCGCGGGGCGGAGACGGTGATCGTCGGAATTCAGCCCGAAGTGGCTTTTGCGATGGTGCAGCTGGGTTTAACGTTGGAAGGCGTGGCAACCGCGTTGGACTTGGAAGAAGGGCTAGCCTACTTAAACGAAAAGTTCAAAACGACGAACTGAGAGTGAGCCATAGTGTCGGTTGGGGAAATCAGGGTGTCAATCAACTCCGACCAGGATATCGTCTCGGCCCGCCAAAAAGGGCGGGCGATGGCGATGGAACTCGGGTTTTCCTCCGGAGATGCCACGCTCATTGCCACGGCCATTTCAGAGCTGGCGCGAAACATCGTGACCTATGCACGCAAGGGCCAAATCACTCTGAAAGGAGTCCAAGGTTCAAGCCGGGTCGGCATTCTGGTTATCGCGTCGGATGAGGGCCCAGGAATCCTGGATATTCGCCAAGCCCTCCGCGATGGATTTTCAACTTCTGGAAGCCTGGGACTTGGATTGCCTGGAGTTCGCCGTTTGATGGACGAATTTGAGATCACTTCCCAACCAAACCTGGGAACGACTGTGGCGGTGAAGAAGTGGAGACAATAAAAGACCCGATGGTCGAGTATGGCGTTGCAAAGTTCGTTCTCCCGGGACAGGGCAAGTCGGGCGATCACCACCTGGTTTGCTGCAACCGAACGGGAATTCTGATTGCGGCGATTGACGGCATAGGACATGGCGCGGAAGCAGCCAGTGTCTCCAAGACGGCAGCTACGCTACTCAGAACTCTTTCGGACGAACCAATTATCTCGCTGGTGCAGCGGTGCCACGAGAAACTCCGAGGAACTCGGGGGGTTGTCATGAGCCTTGCTTTCATCGACCCTGAACATGGGTTGATGACCTGGCTCGGTGTCGGCAACGTCCAAGGGGTGTTGATGCGCTGCGACGCAAGAAACGGAAATGGGCAGGAGTCACTTCTTCTGCGAGCCGGCGTCGTCGGTTCCCAGTTGCCACCCCTGCAAGCCAACGTGCTCCCGGTTGGGCGGGAAGATACGCTGTTTTTTGCCACCGATGGAATTCGTGGCGGTTTTGCAGAGAGCCTCACCGCCCTGGAGAACCCACAAAGAGCGGCAGACAGAATTCTAGAAAACTATCGCAGCGGAAATGATGATGCTCTCATTTTGGTGGTGCGGTTAAGGGGAATCGGCCGATGAAGGTCGCAACTCGACGGAAGCCGAAGCCGCAAGCTGGTTTTGTTGACGAATACTGTGCTTCGCTGCGTGAATATGTGGACGGAGGGGGCGAGGTTGCACTGGGCCGGGCGTATGAACTCGGTCGCCGGGCGCTCAGCGACCAAAAGACTCTAGTGGAGCTGGTTACGCTGCATCATCAAGCCGTACTTTCCCTCCTTGGGGGCACGAATAGCGAGAAACGCCGCGAAGTATTGCTTGGGGCGAGCGCGGAGTATTTCGCGGAGTTTTTGTCTCCCTATGAAATGGCGCACCGCGGGTTTCAGGATGCCTTGAATGCCATGCGGAATCTAAACCAAACGCTCGAGGCGGAGATAAAGCGCATCGCCTATGCCGTGCATGACGAGGCTGGACAGTTGCTGGTCGCCGTGCACCTCGCGCTCGCCGAAGTGGTTCCGGAACTGCCTGAGGCCCAACAAGTACAAGTTGCGCGGATTAAAGAATTGTTGAACCAAGTTGAGAAACATTTGCGGCGGTATTCCCATGAACTTCGGCCCACAATGCTGGATGATCTCGGCTGGATTCCTGCGATTCGCTTTCTAGCGGAGGGGATTTCGAAAAGGGCCAGCCTGCCGATTCACATCGACGCCGCCGTATCCGAACGTCTGCCTGGACCGATGGAGACGACCCTTTACCGCATAGTTCAAGAAGCGCTCACCAATGCGGTGAAGCATGCAAAGGCGACCAACGTGTGGATTAACGCGTGGAAAAAAAATCATATGCTCTATTGCTCGATCCGGGACGACGGCCGTGGATTTGATTCCAGCGGTGCGCACGCGGCCCCTGCCCAAAAGGGACTGGGACTGATCGCTATGCATGAACGCGTGACCGCGATTGGCGGCACGCTGCATATCGAATCCCGTCCCGGGCGCGGTGCTGAGATTTCTATCCGACTTCCCTTGGAGGTTGACCATGCCAATTCGCATCGTACTCGCAGATGACCATGTTCTTGTACGTCAAGGTCTAAAATCATTGCTCGAGCGTGAGAAATTTCAGGTGATGGCGGAGGCATCTGACGGGCAGGATGCTGTTCGCCTGACGCAAACGCACCATCCCGATATCACGGTCCTGGACATAAGCATGCCCACGTTGAACGGGATTGATGCCGCTCGCGAACTGGGCCGCTCCTGTCCAAAGACGAAAGTAATTCTTCTCACGCAGCATGAAGAAGAGCAGTACATTCACGAAGCGCTCGAGGCCGGCGTGAAAGGGTACGTTTTGAAAAACCAGGCTTCAAGCGACCTCATTCACGCAATTCAACAGGTCTCTCGAGGTGAATTCTACCTGAGTCCAGGGATATCGCGCGCGCTGGTGGAGGCTTACCGCACCAAATCGGAAAAGCCAGTGGATCCCTTGACCGTGCGCGAACGTCAGGTTTTGCAATTGATTGCTGAGGGAAAATCCACAAGGGACACAGCTTCCCTGCTTGGCATTAGCGTGAAAACAGCTGAATCTCACCGCATGCGGCTCATGCAGAAACTCGATATTCACGAGACAGCAACCCTTGTGCGCTACGCCGTCCGCCGGGGATTAGTGCAGCCCTGAATGGAAATACTCAGTAGCGTTTGTCTGCCGCTGGTTTCCGACTGTTTCCCGGAACATTCGGCTTCCGCTTTCGATGTTGCGTGACGATCTAGGCGCTATCGGCAGACCCTTTTGCCGAGCTGCAGCAACTGCCGCATAGCTTCGCCATTGCCTTTTTTCGATGCTGCCCACAGCAGGACCCGCGCTTGCTCGCAGTTTCATGGGAATAAGAAATTATGGGGAACTCGTTTTCAAAGGTAGCTCCCCAAACAACTAGGTCTTTACCTCAGAGCGAATTGGGGGAACCACTGGATTGTCTGGGGGTAGAGAATTTCTATAACCTGCGCACGACACCATGCCTACACGCGTCTTGCTTGCGGATGATCATTCCTTGGTTCGCCAGGGGCTCAGGGTATTGCTCGAAAAAAACGGATTTCAGGTTGTGTCTGAAGCCGCGGATGGACAAGAAACTGTTCGCTCGGTAGAAAAGCTGCAACCTGACGTGGCTATCCTTGACATCAGCATGCCGATCCTGAACGGCGTGGATGCTGCTCGTGAACTGAAGAAATCATCGCCGAAAACGAAAGTCATTCTCCTTACGCAGCACGACGAAGATCAGTATGTCACGGAAGCTTTGCGCGCCGGAGTCAAAGGATATGTCTTGAAGAGCCAGGCGGCGGAAGCCCTTGTGCACGCGATACAGGAGGTCAGCCGCGGATCTGTTTATCTCAGCCCAAACGTCTCGCGAGCCGTTGTTGACGCCTATGTCTCCAAAACTCCTTTAGCGGCCGACCCTCTCTCCGGAAGAGAACGTCAGGTTCTGCAGTTGGTGGGAGAAGGAAAATCCACAAAGGATATTGCGGTGCATCTGGGTATCAGCGTAAAAACCGCAGAATCGCACAGGGCAAGGCTCATGAAGAAACTCGATATCCACGAAACAGCAAGTTTGGTTCGCTACGCCATTCGCCGCGGATTAATCCAGGCTTGACGACGCGGCTTCGGGCTTGCCGTTATCGTCTTTCCATAGTAATCCGCATTCCAAATGGGTTATTCACCGGATTGAGCTAATTTAGCAACCGACTATCTTGCTGTGAAGGGAGCGGGTCGCCTCCGTGGACAGGGCTCCCACCACGATCACCCCAACTACCGAACTGCCCTGCCACGGAGGCGGGCCGACCTCAAGAGGTTGGAGGATTTGGTGACAGAAACATTCCGGCAAGCGGCACAAGTTAAGAGAATCGGGATTCGTGAGAGTCAGATTGGCGAATCCGAATGGCGAAAAACGACAATGGGTCTGCTTCGTCAACATATTCTCCTTCTCGCAATGAAGCATGGGCAGGCGCCAATACCACTTTCGCGCGCCGTTTGCCGAGGGCTGCTGCGTCGAAAAGTTCTAAACGATCTCCAAGCACTTGGGAATATTGCCCGGCGATTCTTGTTTCTGGGAGATGGGCGGATGTTGCTGGCCGAAATAAAGTATGGGCCGGCCAATTCGATTGTTCGCTAGTTGGACAAGTTCATCTTGTTACTGGCCGCGATTCCAAATTGTGATGCTACACTCGTCGTGATCAACCGCTGCTGCTGGTTGAAACCCTTCGCTGAACTGTAGGTGTGGGCAGAGCTTCCTGCGCCAGCGAACAGGCGACAAGACGGCTATGTCGAAACCTAAGAAATCTAAAGCCGCCAAAGCGGTCCCTTCCAACAAAGAGTTCCCGCAGCCCGCCCAACTCTTCCGTGTCGTTGCCGAGACGGCCACGGATGCGATCGTCACCATCGACGAACAGAGCACCATTCTCTTCGTCAACACTGCCGCGGAAAGAATCTTCGGCTACGCCATTTCCGAAATGATACACCAGCCCGTCACCATGCTCATGCCTCATTACCTTCGCGAGGCACATCGCGCCGCCGTCGGGGGATACCCGCAAACCGGTAAAAAACATTTTTCACGGACCGCCATCAAACTAACTGGTCTGCACCGCTCCGGGAGGGAGTTTCCCGTTGAGGTTTCCTTGGGCGAGCACGTCCGTGGAAAAAGGCGCATTTTCACCGGAATAGTCCGCGACATTTCAGAGCGCGAACAATCTGAGTCCCTGCTCCGTCAGTCCCAGGAGAAGTACGCGAGCATGGTCCATTCCAGTCCCGACGCAATCACCTTGCGCAGTCTTCCGGACCGCCGCTATCTCGAAGTGAATGAAGGGTTCACGCGTCTCACAGGCTACTCCGCCGAGGAAGTGATGGGAAAGACGCCAGCGGAGCTCGATTTGTGGGTCGAACAGCGGCCTCACCAAACTACTCTTCAGATGGTGGAAACAGAGGGTCAGGTCCAGGGCGAAGAATTTCGTTTCAGAACCAAGACCGGCGAAATCCGTTATGGCCGCCTATCCGCTGTACGCGTCGTGATAAATGGAAAGCCTTGCATGCTCTCCGTCACCCACGACATCACCGACCGCAAACGCGCCGAAGCCGAAGCATCTCAACTAGCCCTGATTGTCGAATCCTCTGAAGATGCAATCGTCGGAAAGTCGCTGGATGGGAAGATACGAAGTTGGAACGCAGGTGCTGAGCGCTTATATGGTTACTCGGCGAGCGAAGTGCTCGGTCAACCCGTCAGAATTCTAATCCCTCCCGAACAACACGACGAGCTGCCTGAGATATTGGAAAAGCTGAAGAGGGACGAGAGAGTCCAACACTATGAGACGATTCGCGTCCGAAAGGACGGACGAAGAATCAATGTCTCCACGTCCATTTCCCCTGTCAAGGATTCAGAAGGAAAGATCATCGGTGCTTCTGCAATCGCCCGAGACGTAACGCAACGCAAGAGCGTCGAGGCACAACTCCAAAAGTCCGAAGCTCAATTTCGTTCGCTTGTACATGACGCCCCCTATGGAATTTACCGCGTCACCATGGACGGACGGCTGCTCCACGTCAACCCGGCTTTTACGGCTATGCTCGGCTATGACTCGCAGGAAGAGCTGATGCGTCTCAACATGGAAAAAGACGTCTATCGCGATCCGCAATCGCGTCGGCGTTTCCTCAAAGAGTATGGGCACGGACAAGATTTTCGAGGTGTCGAGGCCGAATGGCGCAAGAAAGACGGAAAGTTCATCACCGTGAGAGTGACGGGGCACCCGATCCTGGAAAAAGACAATTCTATTGCCTACTTCGAGATCTTCGCAGAAGACATA
The DNA here is from genome assembly GCA_035483835.1 of Terriglobales bacterium. Lineage (GTDB taxonomy): Bacteria > Acidobacteriota > Terriglobia > Terriglobales > Acidobacteriaceae > JABDBE01. The sequence goes on along the minus strand of DATHPO010000108.1, from coordinate 9,565 downwards.
ACGGAACGCCGCAGTCTCGAAAGACAGCTTCTGCAGGCTCAAAAAATGGAGGCCATCGGCCGTCTCGCCGGTGGCATCGCGCACGATTTCAATAATCTCCTTAGCGTCATCCTCGGTCACAGCGACATTCTTGAACAGCAAGTTGCCACTAACGGAGCTATGCGAAAGAGCGTGGAAGCTACCCGCAACGCGGCCGAACGCGCCGCTGCTCTCACCCTGCAGCTTCTTGCTTTCAGTCGCAAGCAGGTCATTGAGCCGGCCGTCGTCGATCTCAATACCTCCGTCACCGAAATTCAAAAGATGCTCCACCGTGTCATCGGCGAAGACGTCGAGCTGGCCATCAGGCTACAACCAGACTTGGGATATATAAAAGCCGATCCAGGCCAGTTAGGCCAGGTGCTAATGAACCTGGCTGTCAATTCGCGCGACGCCATGCCCAGTGGCGGCACGCTCGCAATTGAAACGGCAAATGTCGAGTTGGACGAGACTTACGTTCGCCAGCACTTGGGTGCCAGGCCCGGACAGTTCGTCATGCTCGCCGTCAGTGACACTGGGATTGGCATGGATTCGGACACCCTCTCCCACATTTTTGAACCGTTCTTTACAACCAAGGATCCAGGCAAGGGCACTGGTTTAGGTCTCTCGATGGTCTACGGAATCATCAAACAGAACAACGGTTACATTATGGCTTACAGCGAGCCGGGCCGTGGCACTACCTTTAAGATTTATTTTCCTCGCTCTGAAGAAACTTTGCCCGCGTCCCTCACGGCGCGGAAGGCCATTCAAGGCGGCACCGAGACTATTCTGCTCGTCGAAGACGAAGTGGCCCTGCGAGAGCTCACCCGACTGCTCCTGGAAGACGCCGGGTACACCGTTCTCGAATCCCCCGGAGTCGAAGAAGCCATCGCGACCGCAAAAGATCTTCACCTCAAAATCGATCTCTTGCTTACGGACGTTGTCATGCCCCGCATCGATGGCCGCGAGCTAGCCAGCCAATTGGTTGCGCTTCGGCCCAACCTGAAAATTCTCTACATGTCCGGCTACACCGACGACGTCCTAGTTAATCGCGGGAGCTTGACCCAAGCCGCCATCCTTGTCCAAAAACCATTTACGAAAAACACTCTCTTGCAAAAGGTCCGCGAAACTCTGGACGCCCAAATCGCAAATCCCCTCACCCGCAAATAAATTCCGTCGCGCACCGATTCATGTTGCTCAAGGGCTTTAGCCCTCAGTCTGTCAAACTCATTTCTACAAACTCTCCGCGGTTGTTCGCGCTCAAAACGACATCCGCGTATTTAACTTTTATCCCGGCATGCCCTCTTTCGGAAGGCGCCACTGACCCACACCCGGTTCCCGTTTTGGTGCTTGACAATAAGTTATTTCAAGAGTACAAGAAAGGACGGGTAACACTTTGCTTAGTTCCGAGTAGCGCCAGCATCCTTGCTGGCGTTTTTTTGTTTTCTAGGGTCCCGTCTTGCCTAAGTTTATTGTTCGCAACACTCACGGAAGGAACCCGCATTTTGCACAATTTTGGTGCAATTTAGCGCCGATAACTTACTTAGAATCAACACTTGCAGAAGTGTATAAAAATAAATGACTTTAACTCTCTTTAGAATCAACACTTATGTAAAACCCTAGGGGGGAGGGGTCCCAAGGAGGAAGCGAGCTGGCTCGAGAGCTCGCTGTCACCAATGAGGTCGAGACTTCAGGCGCGAGGCCTGGCCAGCCCGCCTCCTGTAGATCGAATCAAGCCCTTGATATTCCGTCTAGGCTCGTTCGTGTCTATGTCTGCCACCCGCCGCCAAGCGCCCGGTAAAGTTGCACGAGACTTTGGTATTCGTTGCCTCGCGCCTCCGCCAAAGTGAGTTCCGCGGCGAAGAGCGACCTTTGGCCGTCCAGCACTTCGAGATAAGTGGCGGTACCGCCTTGGTAGCGCATGATGGAGAGGCGGACTGACTCTTCCAGGTCCGTTACGGCCTGCTCCTGGCGAACTCGTACCTCATAGAATTTCTGATATCCGATCAGAGCATCGGACACGTCGCCGAAGGCGTGCTGAATGGCCTGCTTATAAGCGATTAAAGCCTGCTCGTGTTGCGATTGGGCCAGATGCAGGTTCCCGCGAAGTGCGCCTCCCGTGAAAATGGGCTGACTTACCTGAACGCCGTAGGACCAAATTCCGGCCTGGGAGCTCATCAAGCTGGAGAAAAGGCTGCTGCGGCCAAATGCGCCGCCTCCCGACCCGGTTAGCGATATTTGCGGAAAGAACGAGGCTTTGGCGACACCAATTTCGGCATTCGCGGCAATGAGCGTTTGCTCGGCTTCGCGAATGTCGGGCCGTCGCTCGAGCAGCGCGGAAGGCAATCCTGGCGGTACTTCGGGAGGAAGCGCCTGCTCTTCGAGCGGGCGTCCGCGCGGCACGCCTTGCGGGTAATTGCCAATGAGAATGCTGATGGCATCTTCCTCCTGGCCAATCTGCCTCTCGAGATCCGGGATCTGCGCATTTGCAGTGTCGAGCACTTGCTGGGCCTGAAGCACATCCAGCTTTGTGGCGACTCCGTGGTCAACCCTGAGCGAAGTCAGTTTGACGGAATCTTGCTGTGTCTTCACCGTGTCTCGCGTGATTTGGAGTTCGAGATCAAGCTGCAGGAGCGTGAAGTAATCGCTCGCCACATCGCTGACGAGCGTAAGCATGACGGTCCGCTGCGCATCCTCAGTGGCCAGGAGTTGGGCACGCGCCGCTTCGGTCTCTCTGCGCAGCTTGCCGAAGAAGTCCAACTGGAAGGCGGCATCAGCCGTGAGCGCGAAGAAATTCGATTTCGATTGAAAACTCTGTTCTTTGCCACCGGTGAAATTGCCGCTTCCTTGCACTTGCGGGAAAAGATAGGAACGCGTTATAGCAAGCTGAGCGCGCTCGGCGTTGATACGCTCCGTCGCTATCTGCATGTCGTAATTCTGTTTCAAGGCAGTGCGGATCAAATCCTGGAGTTGCGGGTCCTGGAAGACCTGCCACCAGGGAAGGTCCGCGTAGGAAGCTACTTGAGATTCAGCCTGCGGGCTTTCTCGCAGATCGCGGAACGCAGTCGGATGTTGCACCACGGGCTTATGGTAGTTGGGGCCAACCATGCACCCGCCGATTAGACTCGATGCCAAAACGACAGAAATCAATGCCCGAAGGTTCTTCATCAATCGCCACTTTGCGTCCTGCTCATCCATGAGTTGGTGGCCCATCTCAATCTCCAGGCGCGGGCGCAGGTGTTGCCGGCATTGCAGCCGCAGCGTGCTCCTTGGCTGCACCCGACCATTTTTCAACCAGATAAAAAATCACTGGGATGAGGAAAATCCCGATCACGCTGGCGGCCAACATGCCGCCGATCACGGCCGTCCCCATAATTTGGCGAGCTACCGAACCGGCACCGGTGGCGATCCACAAGGGCACGCAACCCAGGATGAACGCGAAGGAGGTCATCAGGATTGGCCGGAGGCGGAGCTTGGCACCTTCCAGCGCCGCATCCACCAAAGGCTTTCCTTTCTCGTATTCTTCCTTAGCGAACTCAACAATCAGAATCGCATTCTTCGCGGCCAGACCGATCAGCATGACCAAGCCGATTTGCGAATACACGTCGGACTCGATCTGCACCATGTAAGCGGGATAGAAAACGCCCAGCACTGTCCGGCGCAGCCACAACACCGCGAAGGCGCCGAATACTGCGACCGGCGTGCTCAACAACACGCTAAATGGCAGAGACCAACTCTCATACAAGGCGGCCAGAATCAGAAAGACAAACAGCAAGGACAATCCAAAGATCGCCCAGGCCGGGACGCCTTGGCGTGCCTGCTGCTCTTGATAGGACATCCCCATATAGTTAAAGCCCATTTCGCGGGGCATCGTCTGCTTGAAGACTTCCTCCAGAGCCGCGGTGGCCTGGTCCGAGCTATACCCGGGCGCGGCGCTGCCGTTGATTTGCGCGGAGCGATATTCGTTGTAGCGCATGGTGAATTCCGGGCCGGAACGCGACTCAAACTTCGTCAGCGCGGAAAGCGGGACCGGTTGGCCGCCGCTGTTGCGCACATAGAACTGCCCGAGGTTCTCCATATTCGCCCGGTAAGGGGCTTCGGCTTCCACGTACACCTGCCAGGTACGGCCGAAATCGTTGAAGTAGTTGATGAACAGGCCGCCCATGAATGACTGAATGGTTCTGTAGACGTCGCTGATGGCCACACCTTGCTTCAGCACCCTTTCCCGGTTGACCTCAAGGAACTCTTGCGGGACGCTGGGCAGAAATGAGGTGCTGACATACCCAATTTCGGGTCGTTTGCGCGCGGCGGCCATGAACTTATCCAGGTTGCCCGCCAGGAACGCAACATTTCGCCCCGCGCGGTCTTCGAGCACGAACTGAAATCCCCCGGATGTCCCGACGCCAGGGATTGCCGGCGGCGAGAAGCTGAAAGCAGTTCCTTCCGGAAGCTTGCTAAGCTGCTGGTTCAAGCGCTGCTTGATTTCCTGAAACTGTTCCGCTCGTGTTTCGCGGCTGCTCCAGGGCTTCAGCGTTACGAAGAAGAAGCCGTTGTAAGTAGTCCGCACAAAGCTGAGCAAGCTGAAGCCAACAACACTCGTGGTGTATTCAACGCCTGGCGTGTTGGCGAGGATCTCCTCGACCTGCCTCGCCGCTGCGCTGGTGCGCTCCAGCGAAGCGGCATTCGGAAGGTCCATATTGATGTACACATAGCCCTGGTCTTCGTCGGGCAGGAAGCTCGAAGGCAAGCGGCTGCCAAAAAAACCAGCCGCAACTCCGAGGACCGCCAGGAGCACCATGGCAACGGCGCTCTTGCGAATCAGCCCGCCACACAAACGGACATAACCGTCCGTGGCACGTCCAAACGCGTGGTTGAACCAATCGAAAAAGCGCCTGAGCAAGCCCTTGCTCTGTTTTTTGGGCCGCAGCAGCAGAGCCGCGAGAGCCGGGCTGAGAGTAAGCGCGTTGAATGCCGAGAGCAGAACCGAAATGGCGATGGTCACGGCGAATTGCTGGTAGAGCCGCCCGGTGATGCCGGGGATAAAAGCGGTGGGTACGAATACCGCGGACAGAACCAAGGCAATCCCAATCACTGGGCCCGAGAGTTCCGCCATTGCTTTTCGCGCGGCATCCTTGGGCGCAAGACCCTCCTCGATGTGGCGTTGCACGCCTTCGACAACGACGATGGCATCGTCAACCACCAGGCCGACGGCCAGCACCAACCCGAACATCGAAAGAGTATTGATGGAGAAGCCGAAGAGCGGAAAGAAAACAAAGGTGCCCACAAGCGAGACGGGCACGGCTAGCAGCGGGATCAGCGTAGCGCGCCAGTCTTGCAGGAAGAGGTACACGACAAGGATGACCAGCACGATGGCGATCAGCAGGGTTTGAATGATCTCTTTCATACCTTCGGTAACTGCGGCGGTCTGGTCCAGCGATATGGCGTAATCCATATCTTCCGGGAAACTTTGCTTCATCTCGGCCATCAGCTTTCGAACGCCCGCGGCCGTTTGCACGGCGTTGGAACCAGGCAACTGGTAAACGGGGATTACGATAGCGGGCTTGCCATTCAAGCGGCTCACAATGCTATAGTCTTGCGCGCCCAACTCGACCCGGGCGACGTCTTTCACCCGAACAATGCCGCCATCAGGCGCCTCACGCACAATTACCTCTTCAAATTGCTCCGGAGACGTCAGGCGGCCCTGCGCGAGCACGGAATAAGTGAATTGCTGGTTCGCGGGAGCTGGTTCCCCACCCACCTGACCAGCGGGATTGACCGTGTTCTGCTGTTGCACCGCATTGACGATATCCGTGACCGTGATGCCCAGCTTCGCCAGCTTGTCAGGCTGTACCCAGAGCCTCATGGCATATTGCCCCGCGCCGAAAACCTGCGTCTGCCCCACGCCATAGAGGCGGGCGATAGGGTCGTTGAGGTTGATATAGGCGTAGTTGCCAAGGAACGTCGTATCGTACGTACCCTTCGGGGAGAACAGGCCGACCAGCATGAGCGGAGCGGTCACGGACTTTTTGATCGTGACCCCGTAGGTGTTAACGTCCGGCGGAAGCTGCCCGGCAGCTAATTGCTCGCGCGACTGCGTGAGTATCAGATCGGTGTTCGGGTCGGTCTTCAGGTCGAAGTCCACGACCATGGTGGTTTGCGAGTTGCCGGTGGCGTTCAGCGAATACATGTAATTCATGTTGTCCACGCCGTTGATTTGTTGTTCGATGGGCGTGGCGACGGATTGCTCCAGAGCCTGCGCGTCCGCGCCGACGTAGGAGGCCTGCAGTTGAATTTCCGGTGGAACAATGTTTGGAAACTGCGCCACGGGCAGAGTTGCGATGGTGACCGCACCCACGATCACCATGAGGATGGCGATCACCATCGCCACGATGGGCCGCCTTATGAAAAAGTTCGACATGGATTCTGGTTCCTTTCGATCAAACTCGGAAAGCTTTCAGACTGCTTCCACGGGAAGAGGGACGAGGGGGAGAAGTCCGGGTTACGCTGGTGTCCTCGCAAACAACACACACGTTCCGCCACTCCTGTTCGCCTTCATTGGGCCACAAATGGCTTGGGTCGCACGGTCGTGCCCGGGCGGAGAGCTTGCTGGCCCTGCGCGACCACAAGTTCACCAGGCTTCAATCCGTCTTGGATAATCCACATGGTGCCAATGCGTTCCCCAACCTTGACTGGCCGAATGGCGATCTTGTCGTCCCCCCCGACAACATCCACTTGATAGCTTCCTTGCAGGTCCGTTACAGCAGCCTGGGGAACCAGTAAAGCGCCTTTCTGTGTTCGGACTACAGCGCGGACTTTGCCGTACTGTCCGGGACGAAGAACATTGCCGGGATTGGGAAAAAGAGCCGCCAGTTGGATTGCGCCGGTGTTTTGATCGACGGCGCGGCCCGCGAAATAGAAGGCGCCCTCGTGGGAATAGGTTGTTCCGTCAGCGAGGATGAGCTCCAGTTTCCAGCGCTGCCCATCCGATCCTGAGAATTGCTTTTGCAATTGGACGTAATCTTGTTCGCTGACTGTGAAGTAGTCCCTGATGGGATCGAGCGTGGAAACGGTAGTCAGCGTCCCGCTGCTGGTGCTAACTAGATCGCCAACTTGCGCCTTTGCAACATCGGCGACGCCGTCGACGGGCGAAATGACTTGCGTGAAGCCAAGGTTAAGCTTTGCCGTTTCGATGGCGGCTTCGGCCGTCTGGATTTGAGCCTTGGCCGTAGCCACGTTGGCCTTCGCCGCCAAGTTGTTCTGAGTGGCATTGTCGAGATCCTGCTGGCTCGCCGCCTGCTCCTTCGCAAGCGGCATATAGCGCTCCACATCCAGCTGGGTCCGAACCTGAACCGCCTCGGCATTAGCACGCTGCGCGGTGGCCTGGGCTAACTGTCCTTCAGCTTGGTCGAGCGCCGCTTGAAAGGGCCGCGGATCAATCACAAAGAGCAACTGGCCCTTCCTTACGAACGACCCTTCCTGATAATCACGTTTGAGCAAATATCCTGTGACCTGCGCCTGAACGTTGGCATTCACCTGCCCAGCCAGCGTGCCGATCCATTCACTGTAGATCGGAACATCCTTCTGCTCGACCTGCGCCACCAGGACGTCCGGAGGCGCTCCCGTGCCTGCGCCTGACGCATGTTTCGGGCGCAGGGCTCCCACGATCAGAGCGATGACGATCAAACAAACCACTGTTGCTATGACGAGACTGCGTCTAAAAAGATTATTCATGGCGTATCGCTGAAATCCGTCCTCTTCATCAAGTCGTTTTTCTGGGGTCTTCAAGCACCTGGTCGGGATGGTGCACCCTGCTTGCCAAAACGCCTTGTGTTCCTGAAAGGGCCGAACTCGTTGATTTGTCGTGAGATGAGGCTCGGAGGGGCGACGCGCTTAGTCTGAGTGCCAAGGAGGCACTGCCGCATTTGCGGTAGCGTGCCGGTTTTGCGGCACCAATTTTGGCAGGTCGGGCATCAAAGGGAACGGAATCCGTGATTACTGCGGCGGTGCACAGACCATGACCAACGATTCGGAAGTCCTTGCAGTTCCGTTGTCCGAGATGCGGTACGAAACGCTCATTCGCGTATCAAATGTCATCGGAACGTACCGAGATCCAAAGGATCTGTTTCGCGGGCTGGTGAGGGAGTTACACCGGGTCGTCCGGTTTGATTATATCGGTGTGTCCATTCGTGACGAGAAATCGAATACGTTTCACCGCCATTTCGTCGACGCGGAGAGAGAAGCAGCTGTCCCTCCGGACCCGGATCTGGCCATAGAGGAATCCGATGCCTGGTGGGTCTATCAGAACCAAGAGCCTTTGATCACTTCGCTCCAAGTTCGCGATGCTCGGTTTTCCAAATTTCAGGAGATTTTGAAGAAGTATGGAGTCCGCTGTGTGTGCACTCTTCCGCTAACCACAGCCCACAGCAAAGTCGGAACGCTCACCTTTGCCAGTAAAGCTCCAGATGTCTATACTGCGGAAGAAGTTCACTTTCTTTCGGTGGTGGCTGAGCAGATCGCTCTCGCGTTCGACAATGCGTTGCACTTTGATGCAGCGCAGGCCTCACAGCAGCAGTTGTTGAAAAAGAGCGAGCGTGTTGGACTTCTCCTCGAATTAACCAATCAACTGGTTTCCAATCTCGAGTTCCGGGATCTTCTCCGATCAGTAGTGACAAGTACGCGCCGGGTTTTGGGCTGCGATGGCGCTGGGATTACTCTTCCCGAGAGCAACAACACGCACTTGCGGATCTATGCCCTGGACTTTCCATTCAAAGACGAATCACGCCACGAAGAGAGCCTCGTTCCCATGGACGAAGATATCTCGGGAGCGGTCTTTCGCACCGGCAAACTTTGGTGCGGCAGCGTCCAGGAGGCGAGGCGGCTGGGAATGAAGGACACCTCGCAAGCCGAAGTCGGATCGGTCTGCGTCCTTCCTCTTGTTAGCCGAGGTCGCGTGCTGGGCACATTCGGTGTGGTCAAATATCAGGAAAATGCGTTCACTCGTGATTGCGAGTTTCTGTCTCAGATCGCAAATCAGGTTGCGATTGCGGTGGAGAATGCATGCGCGTTCAGCAAGATTCGAGAGCTGAAGGACCAGCTCTCCAAAGAGAAACTGTATTTGGAAGATGAAATCCGCACAGAAATGAATTTTGCCCAGATCATTGGAGATAGTGCCTCTCTGCGTAGGGTCCTCAAACAAGTGGAAACGGTAGCGCCGACAGATTCGACGGTTCTGATCTATGGAGAGACCGGCACGGGAAAGGAGCTGGTCGCGCGCGGTATTCATGACTTGAGCCCGCGCCGCTCAAAACCCTTCGTCAAACTCAACTGCGCTGCCATTCCGACGGGTTTGCTGGAAAGTGAACTGTTTGGACACGAAAAAGGCGCATTCACGGGAGCGATCGCGCAGCGTCTCGGCCGTTTCGAAGTGGCGAACGGCGGCACGATTTTTCTGGACGAGATCGGAGAGATACCTCTGGAGCTACAGACCAAACTGCTCCGTGTGCTGCAAGAGAGAGAATTCGAACGGCTGGGAAGCTCGAGGACGCTTCGA
>DATHPO010000107.1:0-11347 GCA_035483835.1 Terriglobales bacterium | reverse complement strand
ATGGCAGCAATCTTGAAAAACAGACCGGTCGCCGTAGTTAGCAGCGCAATCACCGCCACGGGACTGACGTGATTCGCGTTCTGGGCCATCTGTATTGTGAGCGCCTGCCTGATGTTTCCCAGATCTGTAGATCCAGTGAGCCCATACAGAAGAGACAAGCCGTAAGCAAAGATTCCTGACGAAAACGCTCCCAGCAGCAAATATTTCAGCGCCGCCTCATTCGAGCGCCGATCACTACGCAGAAATCCAACCAGCACGTACGTGGAAATCGCCATCAACTCCAGGCCAATGAAAATGAGCACAATGTCGAAACCCGAAGCCATGCACATCATGCCCACGACCGAAAACAGGATCAGCGCGTAAAATTCGCCGTGGTTTTCATGCTCGATCTCGAGGTAGCGCACGGAGATCAGGATCGACAGGGCGGCTCCACCGAGAAAAAGGTAGTAGAAATAGATCGAGAAGTGATCGAGCACCATGGAGTGCACGAACGCGACTTCAAGCGAACGCCCAACCTTTGCGGCTTCGAATTGTGCGTACTGGATTTTAAGCACTCCGGCCGCGGAGAAAAGAATGCCCATTAACGCGGTTACCGAATTCGTCCACTTCCACTCCGGCGGAATTATCAGGTCGATCAGCAGAATGCCCAGCGCGAACACGGTGAGCATGACGATGGGAAGAGACAGAAGATAGTCCGTGCCAGTGAAGTATTGTGATGGAATGCCTGGCACTTATTTCTTCCCCTTTGCGACGTCGGAAGCACCCGGGACTGCAACCGCTGCCGTAAGCCGTTCTCGCGGCTGCGCGGATGCATTCACCGGCCCGCCGATGCCCGGATAGTCGGGCCGGACAGTGAGCACGAGCTGGTTCACGGGTTGTTGCAGGATCTGAAAGAAGGGCCTAGGGTACAACCCGATCCAGAATGCCATGATGAGCAGCGGAGCGAAAGTGAGGACTTCGCGCGGCGTCAGGTCTTGCAATTTTTCATTTTTCGGATTGGTTACGGTTCCGAAAAATACTCTCTGGTACAGCCACAGCAGGTAAGCCGCTGCCAGAATCACACCGGGCACAGCCCACGCCGCCCATTTCCAATTCTCCATGAACGTACCCTGCAGGATGGTGAACTCGCCCACGAATCCGTTGAGCAGCGGCAGTCCCATCGATGACAGAAACATGATCATCGTGATCGTGGCGTAGAGGGGCATCACGTTCGAGATGCCTCCGTATTCGGAAATCTCGCGCGTGTGCCGCCGTTCGTAGAGGATGCCGACGATCAAGAACAGCGCGCCGGTTGAGATCCCGTGATTGATCTGTTGCAGCACCGAACCGCTCAATCCCGCTGGATTCAGGGCAAAGATGCCCAGCGTGCAAAAACCCAAGTGGCTGACCGAGGAGTAGGCCACGAGTTTTTTCATGTCCTTCTGCATCAGCGAAACTAATGCGCCGTAGATGATTCCGATAATCGAAAGGAAAATCATCCAGAATCGCACCTTGGGATGCATCACTACATCGGGAAAGAAGGGGAGGGCAAATCGAATAAAGCCATACGTTCCCATCTTCAGCAGAACGCCGGCCAGGATGACTGAACCCGCAGTGGGCGCCTCCACGTGCGCGTCGGGCAGCCAGGTATGGAACGGAAACATCGGCACCTTGATCGCGAAGGCGACGAAGAATGCCAGGAACAGCAGAATCGCAAACGTTGAACCGTATGCCGGGTCGTGGAAAATATGTGGCGCGGTTTGATAAAGCGCTTGAATGCTGAAGGTGTACTGCCCGGTCTGGCGAAAGTTGTAGAAATACAGGAACAGGACGGACAACAGCATCAGCACCGAACCAAACAGCGTGTACAGGAAGAACTTGATGGCGGCATAAAGCTTGCGCGGACCGCCCCAGATGCCGATCAGCAGATACATCGGCACCAGCATGGCTTCCCAGAAAACAAAGAATAGGAAGAAATCGAGTGCCATGAAGACGCCAAGCATTCCCGTCTGCAGTACCAGAAACCAGATGTAGTATTCCTTCACCCGGTTCTCGATTGCGCTCCAGGACGAGAGGATCGAAATCCATCCCAGGAGCGTGGTGAGCATGATCAGCAGAAAAGAAATGCCGTCGATTCCGAGCACGTATCCGGCGCCGATGGACGGAATCCAGTTGTTGGGCGCGCCCTCCATGAACTTGAATCCAGGTTCGAAGCGCTGCGCCCAGAACCACGGTACCAGCGGGATCGAGACCAAGAGGCCGGCCAAAGCGAAAATGTTCGCAATCCAGCGAATGGCGTCCTTTTGCTCCTTCGGAACAAACATGAGCAAGAGAGCGCCGGCGAGCGGCGTAAATAAAATGATCGAGAGAATATGGCTTTGCATTTTTGTCCATTACGCGGGCGCCCGGCCCCGCGCCCCACCGTCACCAGTCACACAATCAGTCATCGCCACGCATAATAGGCGACGAACCCAACCAAGCCCATCACCATCACCAGCGCATACCACTGCACCAGACCCCACTCGAGCAACCGCACCGGGTACGACAACATCCGTGAAAGTATCGCGGGACCATTGACCAAAACGCCGTCAATGATCCATTTATCCCACCAACTCGACAGCGTCCCAAAGGCACGCGTGGCCCACCCCGTGCCATTGACGATCCCGTCGATGACGTGCGAATCGAACCATGACGATGCTTCGCCCAAGCCCATTACGCCCAGGCGCACATCTCCTACTTTACGGCGGCCGGTGAAAGCATAGTCGTAGCCTTCGTCTACGTAATATTTGTTATAGAGGACGTCATACAGTGGCGGCGCCGCAGCCGCAATGGGTTCGACGTAACCCTTGTCAGCGTTTCGATACGCCCGCCACGCCATGCCCCAACCAACCACCGCCGCGCCGACCGAAAGGAACATCAGTCCGTATTCAATTGGACTCGTATGTTCTTCTTCCCTCTCGCCAGCCGCCAACTGAGCGGTCTTCCCTTCTTCCTGGAAGACCCTCCCTTCGCGGGCAAAAACCGGATCGAGGAACTTGGCAAAATGATCGGACCCACCGATACTGTGCGGCCACCCGAGCCAGCCGGCGCCAACGGCGCAGACCGCCAGAATTACCAATGGCACCGTCATCGATTTCGGGGATTCATGGATGTGGTGCTCGACCTCGTGACTCATCCGCGGCTGGCCGTGGAAAGTCAGGAACATCAGCCGGAACATGTAGAAGGCGGTCATCAATGCCGTGATGAATCCGATGAACCAGAGCAGACGATAGGCGCCGCCTTCGGAAGACCATGCCTGCCAGAGAATTTCGTCTTTGGAGAAAAACCCCGCGAACGGCGGGATTCCAGCAATCGCGAAAGTCGCAATGAACATGGTCCAATGTGTGATGGGGATGCGCTTATGCAAGTCTCCCATGTTGCGCATGTCCTGCTCACCACTCATGGCGTGAATTACCGATCCTGAACCGAGGAACAGCAGCGCCTTGAAAAAAGCGTGTGTAAATACGTGGAAGACGCCGGCGGTGAATGCGCCCACGCCCAGAGCGAGAAACATGTATCCGAGTTGCGAGACTGTCGAATACGCCAGCACGCGCTTGATGTCGTTCTGCACCAGGCCAATCGATGCAGCGAAGATCGCAGTCAGCGCGCCGGTGATCGCTACTGTCTTCATCGAGGTTGGCGCTAGCACGAACAACGCGTTCGACCGCGCCACCATGTAAACTCCCGCAGTCACCATGGTCGCAGCGTGGATCAGCGCGGAGACTGGCGTCGGACCTTCCATCGCGTCGGGCAGCCAAACGTAGAGCGGAATCTGCGCCGATTTTCCGCAGGCGCCGATGAACAAGAGCAAAGTCGCGGCCGTAATGATTGGATCGCCAATGGCAAAATGGCCGCTACGGGCCAGATGTGTGACCTCGGTGAACCGCAGCGATCCGAAGTACCAAGCGATGGTGAACATGCCAAGCAGAAAACCTGCATCGCCAATACGGTTCACGATAAACGCTTTGTTGGCTGCGGTGCTGGCGGAATGGCGATGGAAATAGAATCCGATCAGCAAATACGAGCACAGGCCCACGCCCTCCCAGCCCACGAACATCAGCGCGTAATTGTTCCCGAGAATGAGCGTGAGCATGGAAAACATGAACAGATTCAGGTATCCGAAGAAACGGTAATACCCGTGTTCGTGCGCCATGTAGCCGGTTGAGTAAATGTGGATGAGAGCTCCGACGCCGGTTACAAAAAGCAGCCAAATGCCGGAGAGCGGATCCAGCAGGAAGCCCACATCAGCCTGAAATGGCGCCGGCTTCCCGTCGCGCATCACGTAGATCATTTGGCCAGTGTCGGTGCCCAGCCAGGTATAAACAATGGTCTGGTAAGGCTTGCCAGGCTTATCGTGAGCGTAATCCGTGTATTGCCAAACCGCGCCACAAGCGAACAGGAATGCAAAGACCACCACACCGACGCAGACAGCGTTGATGGTCATCTTCTGCAGCTTGCGGCCAAAGAAGAACATCATCGCCGCGCCGAAAGCCGGCAGGAGAGGAATCAGCCAGATGTGGTCGAGAAAGAACATGGGAAAATCAGCACTTAGCACTCAGCATTTAGCACTTAGCTGTCTAGCCTCAGCCGTGACTCTAATGCTGAGTGCTAATTGCTAAGTGCTGCCCTTCTACCACTTCAACAAATCCACTTCATCCACATTCACCGTTTCTTTATTGCGGAAAAACGCGATCAAGATTCCTAAGCCAACTGCCGCTTCGGCTGCCGCGTCGGTGATTACAAAAATCGCAAACACCTGCCCATGCAATCCCCACAGTCGTGAGAACGCTACCAGATTCAGGTTGACCGCGTTCAGTATCAGCTCGATCGACATCAGAACGATGACCACGTTCCGGCGGGTCAGCACACCGATCACGCCCAGGATGAACAGAGCCGCGGCCACCACGAGATAATGAAGAGTGCCGATTGGAGCCATAAAGAGCTTCCAGCTTCTAGCTTCTGGCGTTTAGCTAGGAGCCAGAAGCTAGCAGCTGTTTTCAAATTCTTTTCTTCGCCATCACTACTGCACCAATAATCGCCACTAACAGCAAGAGCGACGCGATCTCAAACGCGAACATATATTGTCCGTAAAGCATGACGCCGATTTGCTGCGTGTTGCTGCTCTCAATCGGTTGAGCGATGCGATACGGAAACAAGGCCTTGCCTTTCACGTACACCACTACGAAAAGCGCACCCAGGGCGACGGCAGCCAAAAGCCCAACCACCCATTGCTTATTGAATTGCTCCTCTCTCTGGGAGCGCTCAATGTTCACCAGCATAATCACAAAAAGGAAGAGCACCATGATGCCGCCCGCATAAAGAATGATCTGAACGCCGGCGACAAAGGGCGCATAGAGCATCAAGTAAAGTCCGGCTTGGGCCAGCAGGCCGAAAATTAGCGCCAGCGCGGAATGCACCGGATTCTTTCGAATGATGACGAAAACGCCGCTTAGCAGGGTAAGGCCAGACAAGAAATAAAAGAAGAACGTCGTGGCTACGGGCTGCATGCCGGGTTGGACCACTTGCTGCATACTAGAGCACCACTCCCAAAATAGCGGTCAGAATGAGAACACCAATTCCGATTGGCAAAAGCACCTTCCATCCAACTTTCATGAGTTGATCGAAGCGGTAGCGCGGGAACGTGGCGCGATACCAGATATAGAGATACATGAAGCCAGCCACTTTCGCGACGAACCAGAAGATGTCCTGAATGCGGTCGCGTACCGGAGGCACAAACAATATCAGGCCAATCAAACCCAGAACGGCTCCGAATCCTGCCAGGCCAATCGTTTGAACGCGGAAGTAAGGATGCTTCGGCATTCGACGAACGCCGACGAAAGCGATAGCCGCAAGCGCCAGGAATGTTAATCCCGGAAATAGGGAGAACACCAGATCCCAGGTGTCACCAGTGAGCGTGTTGGGAAAAGGCCGGAACCATCCGCCGAGCCACAGAGTCACGGCAATCGACGACACCGCGATCATCGCGGCGTACTCACCCAGCATGAAGAGCGACCACCGCAGGCCGCTATATTCGGTGTGGAAGCCAGCGGTCAATTCCGATTCCGCTTCCGGCAAATCAAACGGCGCTCGGTTGGTTTCCGCAACCATGGCGATGGCAAAGATGCCGAATGCAATAAAGCCCAGGGGGAAAAACTTGAACAGGAACCAGACATGCTGCTCTTGCTGGGCCTGGACGATACCAATCATGCTCAGCGTTCCCGTCCCCGACGTGCCAACGCCAACTCCGTAAGGCCCGATGCCGTGGAGGCTGGTCATGAGCACCGCGGAAACCACTGCCATTCCCATGGCTACTTCGTAGGAAACCATCTGAGCACTGGATCGCAGAGCACCGATCAGCGGGTAATGCGAGTTGGACGCCCAGCCCGCCATCACGACTCCCAATACGCTCAGCGAAGAAACGCCGAGCATGAATAAAATACCGATGTTCAAGTCGGTAATGGCATGAGTGGGGCCGAAGGGGACGACAATATACACAGCAAATGACGCGCACAGAATGATCAACGGCGCAATCCAGAAGACAAACTTGTCGGCTTCGGCGGGAATAATGTCTTCCTTGGTCATCAGTTTGATCGCATCGGCAATCGGCTGCAGCAGGCCGTGCGGGCCTACGCGCATAGGGCCGAGGCGAATCTGAAAATGTGCCAGAGCCTTGCGCTCCAGCCAGTTCATCGCCATAACGGCAACCGAGACGCCGCCGAAAACGATCATGATATAGACGAGCGCCCAAAACACATTGCCCGCCTGCCCGGGGGTCGTGTTGCTGCTGAGATAGGAGGTGATGTAATCAAGCATCAGCGATCCACCTCGCCCAGCACAATGTCCAGCGTGCCGATCACCGCGATGACGTCGGCGACCAAAGCTCCGCGCACCATGACGTCCAGCGCCTGGAGGTTCACAAACGAGGGCGGTCTTACTCGCACACGATAAGGCTGCGTTGATCCGTCGCTGACAATGAAGTATCCCAACTCACCCTTGGGCGCCTCGATCGAGTGGTACACTTCGCCGACCGGCGGCTTCATCACCTTCGGAACCTTCGCCATGATCGGGCCTTCGGGAATTCGCTCGACCGCCTGCCGGATGATGCGCAGCGACTGTCGCATTTCCTCCATGCGCACCGTGTACCGGTCATAGGTGTCGCCGTTCGCGCCGATCGGAATTTCGAAGTCGAAGTCGGAGTACGCCGCGTAGGGTTGGGCTTTGCGGAGATCCCACTTCACCCCGCTGGCTCGCAGCACTGGGCCAGTGACGCCCAACGCGATAGCATCCGCGCGGGAAATGACACCAACATTCTTTGTTCTCTCCAGCCAGATGCGATTGGTAGTGAGCAGTTCTTCGTATTCGTCGATTTTCGGGGGAGCGAAATCGAGGAACTTGGTTACATCGCGTTCAAACCCCTCATAGGTTTCGTACTGGCAGCCGCCGATGCGGAACGCGTGCGTAGTCAAACGGGCGCCGCAATACTTTTCAAAGATCTTCAGAATCTCTTCCCGGTCCCGGAAGGTGTAAAAGAGCGGGGTCATGGCACCGATGTCGAGCGCGTGCGTTCCCAGCCACAGCTGATGGCTGGCCATCCGGTTCAGTTCCGTGAGAATTACCCGGATGTACTTTGCTCGTGGCGGCGCTTCAATGTTCAGAAGTTTTTCAACTGCCTCACAGTAGCCCAACCCGTTCGAGACCGCGGCCACATAATCCATGCGGTCGACATACGGATTGAACATCGTGTAGGTACGGTTCTCGGCAATCTTCTCCACGCCGCGATGGAGGTAACCGATGACGCATTCTGTGCCCAGAACTTTCTCGCCATCCAGCTTGAGGATTACGCGCAGCACTCCGTGGGTCGCGGGATGCTGCGGCCCCATGTTAATGACCAGCTCATTGCTGTCGAGAAAGGTTTTGTCGGGTTGATCGAGTTCCAGGTGTGACAGGAATCTTGCGGAGTCAGAAGTCTTCGGATCGGACGTTGTGGTGTCAATCGGCTTCGGATCAGTAATCGTGCGGTCGGTCATGATTATTGGCCGCTCTCGATTCCCAGGTTGGCCCGCACCCATTCCTGATCCTGTTGAATGATGCCGTAGTCTTTGCGCAGCGGATGGCCCTTCCAGCCATCAGGGAGCAGGATGCGCTTCAAATCCGGATGCCCGTCGAAGCGGATACCAAACATGTCGTAAACTTCACGCTCCAACCAGTTGGCGGTGGTCCAGACCGAGACCGCGCTCGGGACGCTTTCGCCATCCCCGATCATCGTTTTCACGCGAATGCGTTCGTTCCTGGAGAAAGAATACAGAATCCAAACCAGATCGAACTGTTTTTCCCGCTCCGGGTAGTGCACCGCGGTGACGTCCACGCAGTAATCGAATTGCTCGCGGTCGCGCAGAATCTGCAGCAGCTCGGCAACGATAGAAGGCTCCACGACCATGTAGTCCTGTCCGAGGTAAGTACTCGCTTCGCGGATGCCCGAGCCGTATTGACCCTTGAGTTTGACAACCATGGGAGATTCCCAGGGAAGGGCGGTCGGCCCAGCGGGTTTAGCCGGCGCAGCGGGCGCATGACCGGCTGCCGGTTTCGACTCACCGCTCGGCGGCGGCGTGGACGGATTGGTTTCCTCGGGCATAGCTACGAAGGCACAGACCTCCGGCGCTGCAACAGGTTTTGGAGAACGTTAACTTCTAACAGCTTGTGGATACTGTGTCAACGACGAGTATGCAATTCATGTAGGCGCAGAGCTTCCTGTCCGATGAGCTGCGGCTTGGTACGACTCGATCAGGTCACGAATACGCTGGGCATCAGCCTTGCGATGCCCGTGGCTGGTGATCGGGTTTGTTCCGCCTGACGAGTCGATCCGGATATTCGACCACACGATTCCAGTTGAAATTTGTACCGATGCGACCTGCGCGATGGCAATGCTTTCCTCGCTGCTACCGAAAAACCGCGGCTTCACCTTGCTGACATGTAGCGAATTCACCACAATGCGAATCGGGAAAAGCAAATTCCCCTTCGTCCAGCGGCTGGCAACGAAAGTCTCTCCGTCGGGAGTTGGGTTAGTCATAAATGATTGGCAAAGGCGATTCGTGGTTGCATGAATCTCTCAGGGCTGACTGCTAAGTGCCAAGTGCTGAGTGTGCTGCTCTACACCCACTCCAGCGCTCCTTTTCCCCAGATCCAGATGTACCCGACGATCAGGATGCCGAGGAAGATGAGCATCTCAACCAGCCCGAATGTTCCCAGCGCCTTGAACTTCACCGCCCACGGAAACAGGAAGATGGTCTCAACATCGAAAACCACGAACAGGATGGCAATAATATAGTAGCGGACGGTGTAACGTCCTCGGGCGCTGTCGATGGGATCGATGCCGCATTCGTAGGGCATCAACTTCGCCCGGTTCGGATTGTCCGGACGAATCAGTTTCGCCAGCAGCAGCGTGATCGGGATCAGTACCCCCACCACAGCGACAAATATGAACAGCGGAACGTAGTTTTGCGGCATCGGACCTCGGTCGTTGAAAACTCTAAAGCAGCTTATAGTACCGCTGTGAGGCGCTCGCTTCAAGGACTCTGGTCACGGCTTGTTTATAATCGATTCTCCATCTTTGCGGATCAAAGGAACCCATTGGCACTCGACGAGAAAATTTACGACCTGCGGTGTGAGAAGCTAAAACAGATTGAAGCCCTCGGACAACGGATCTACCCAACTAAGTACGAATTCACGCACACGATTCCCGCAATTCTGGCGGACTACTCGGGAAAGTCGGCAGAGGAACTCGATGCCTCGCGAGTGAATGTAAGGATTGCGGGACGCATTATGGCGATTCGCCTCATGGGCAAAGCCGGGTTCGCGCACCTGCAGCAGGGCGGACAAAAGTTGCAGATCTATGTAAAGAAAGATGCAGTCGGCGAGAAAGGATTCGAACTTTACAAATTGCTCGACCTAGGAGACCACGTTGGGGTCAGCGGGTATTTGTTCCGCACGCGCACTGGCGAACTCAGCGTGCACGTCGAGGAGATTACGTTCCTCTCCAAAGATCTGCTCCCACTGCCCGAAAAGTGGCATGGGCTGACCGATGTTGAATTGCGATACCGGCAACGCTATGTCGATCTCGTCATGAATCCGGAGGTGCGCGAGGTATTTCTCAAGCGCAGCAAACTGGTGCAGTCCATGAGGCGGTCCCTTGACGCGCAGGGCTTCATCGAGGTCGAGACGCCGATGATGCAACAAATCGCTGGCGGCGCGGTTGCCAAACCGTTTGTTACGCATCACAACACCCTCGACATGGATTTATATCTGCGCATCGCTCCCGAGCTTTACCTTAAGCGGCTGACCGTCGGCGGATTCGACCGGGTTTACGAAATCAACCGCAACTTCCGCAACGAGGGTCTGGGCTGGCGATGGAATCCCGAATTCACCATGCTCGAGTTCTACCAGGCTTATACCGATTACCGCGGGGTCATGGATCTGACGCAGCAATTAATCGAGCAAGCCGCGATCGATGTTAACGGCAACACGAAGTCTAAGTGGGGCGAGCACGAGATCGATTGGGCGGGATCGAACTGGCGGCGCATGACCATGCGCGAAGCGATCATTCATTATTGGCCAGACGCCGCAGGGGCGAGGCCTACGATGGCAGACTTCGGGTCTCACGACTCAGTGCAAGCGTTGGTGGGCAGATTCAATACGGGTCACGCGCATATCGCGTACGACCCCAGTGAGCCAGTCGGAAGGACCATCGCTAATCTCTTTGATGCGGTGGCGGAAGAGCATCTGACGCAGCCCACGATCATCTACGAGTTCCCGACCGCAGTCTCTCCCCTTTCCAAGCAAAAAGCCGACGAGCCCGACTGGACGGAGCGCTGGGAAATCTTTGCAGGGCAAATGGAAATTGCCAATGGCTTCAGCGAACTGAACGACCCGGAAGATCAGCGCCGCCGTTTCGAACAGCAACTCAAGGAACGCGAACGCGGAGACGAAGAAGCTCACCAGATGGACGAAGACTACATCCGTGCGCTTTCGTACGGCATGCCGCCAGCTGGGGGAGTGGGCGTTGGTGTGGACCGGCTCGCCATGCTCTTGACCGATTCTCACACCATTCGCGATGTGATTCTGTTTCCGCTGCTGAGACCGGAGAAAGCATCGACTGCGGAAGATGCAGGCGACAAGTGACATCGTTGCGAAATGGACTGGACCCCTCGAGTGAGACAATCGGTTAAGCTACATTTCGCCGCTCGCTGCGGAAGCATTGTCGGGCGCGGTTGATGATGGGCAGTATAGCTCCGGCTGGTGAAGCGGAAGCGGGCTCTGCTGGAGAGCAACCTGC
>DATHPO010000106.1:0-18994 GCA_035483835.1 Terriglobales bacterium | reverse complement strand
CCCGAAAGCAATTCTTTCTCCAGCACGAACGCATCCACGCCATTCGAGTAATAGCGCGGCATGGTCTTCACTACGCTGTAGTCGTGCCGCTTGTAGAAAGCCAGGGCGCCTGAATTATCCACAGCAGTCTCCAGCACCACGCTGCGGGAAGCGGCGGCACGCAGGCGCTCCTCAGCCTCAGCCAGCAACTTCGACCCAACTCCCAAACGCCGGCTCGCTGGCGGCACATCAATCGTGAGGATATGTCCTACTCCCCGCCGGTTCGCCTGCGCCACAATGAACCCCAGAACCTTCCGCCGAGATTCGGTGTCCGGTCCACCATTATTCGCAGGCCTTTCCTGTCTCCCAGGAGGAGGCTCCGCGACCACGGTAAATGCGCCCCGAAGCCGAATGTAGGCGGCTAGCTCCATCCGGGAGTAAGCAATTCCCGGCGCAAAGCATTCCTGGTCGATGCGCCACAAGCTGTCGAAATCGTCGCGCTGAAAGTCTCGCAGGGCAAAATCCACCCCGTCATTGTATCTGCAGGCCTTCAAATATTCCGGCCTTCCCCATGGATTTCAGAGGCTTATGAATCCCTCAAAAATAGTCCGCAAAACAGTTGCTTGCCTTGCACCCTAAGACGTACCATGCGCATCTGAGGATACTTGTGGGGCGCCTTTTTCTGATTGACGCGGCTGGCGCGCTTGCCCTGGTGGGGCTGTGGTATTTCTGCCTTGCCCGTTACAACCACCGGCGGGGGGCGAAAGCCTTGCGCTGGGTCGAGGCCGCGTGTTCCCATCGCGGTAAACTCACCGAAGCTCGCTGGCTCGGCTCCTCCCGCGTCCAGGCACATTTGCAGTTCGCCACCCACTGGTTTGAGAACGCCCAGGTCACCATCCGATTGCTGCCTCGACCGTTGCCCATACAGTGGCTGTTAAGTGCCTGGCACAAACAAAAAGAAACGCTGACCTTTGAGGCGGATCTCGACTGCGCTCCCGGAATTCACCTCGAAGTACTACGCCATCGCTGGCTGACTCACAGCGACAATAAGGTGATCCGCAAGTCCCGCGACTGGACCGTCGTCCGTCCCGGCCCCGTGGTCCTGACCACCTGCACGCAGTGGAAGCAGGAACTCCCGCCCGTCATCAATACACTAATGACCTCGCGCGGGCACAATCTGCTCACCGTGCGCTTTGGTCCACACTCCCCGCATTTGGCCGCGACCATCGACCTCGAAGCACTCTCCGACGAGCGCGCCGCTGCCGGATTCCTGGGCGTCCTGCGCGACCTGGCAGTTGGAGCCTCCACCCACCGCCAATAAGGTCGGGCCTCGTTTTGCCCACGTGGGGATGGGCGCCCACTCCGTCCAGGCGGAGCAAAACTCCGCAGCGCATCACCACCAAACTTCAACCAGCACGCCGCCGATTTCGCTTGACTTACTCAGCCACCAGTCCCATATTCTGCCATCAAGAACCCCGCCAGATTTCGACCGCTAAATCATAAGGAGGGACTATGGAGTTCGATGGCGGCGCCCTGCTCGTGACGGCAGTGATCGCCGTCCTCGCGCCGCTGATCTCGGAGATACCCATCGGTTTGCGTCTGCCCATGGTCGTAGTCGAAGTCGGACTCGGCATTCTCGTCGGACCGCACGTCCTCGGCTGGGCGGCGCCCACCGGAATGCTCGCTCTGCTCGGCTATCTCGGCCTCATTTTTCTCTTCTTTCTGGCGGGAATGGAACTCGACTTCGATGCCGTTCGCGGTAGACCGCTTATCCTCGCGATTGAAGGTTGGCTACTTTCCGTAGCTGTAGCCGTTTCGCTGGCTGGCCTTCTGTACTGGATGGGTCTGGTTCGCGCCGCACTCCTGATTGCGGTGGCTTTGACCACAACCGGAATGGGCACGCTGATGCCGATCCTCCGCGATTCCGGTGAACTGGGCACGCGCTTTGGAACCTACGTAGTCGCCGCCGGAGCCATGGGAGAATTTGGACCGATCGTGCTCCTGTCTGTGCTGATGACTCGTGAACACACCCGTTGGGTGCAAACCGCACTCACGCTGTTCTTCATGGTACTTGGTCTGATCGCTGCCGCGCTCGCGCTGCTACCCAAGCCTCCGCGCATCGTCGCGTTTCTCGGATCCACCATGAATTCCACCAGCCAGTTGCCAGTGCGTATTGCCATCATGGTGCTTGCTGCCCTCATCGCCATTGCGGAAAAATTCGGGCTGGATCTCATTCTCGGGGCCTTCACCGCCGGAATGATCGTCTCGCTGGGCAGCAAAGGCGCTCAAGGTACCAGGCTCATTCATCGCCTCGAAGCCATCGGATACGGGTTTCTGATCCCGATGTTTTTCGTGACCAGCGGAATGCATTTCAATGTTCAGGCACTCGTCGCCAATCCTAGGGCTTTATTGCGCCTGCCGCTGTTCTTGCTGCTGCTCTTTGCGGCCCGATCCGTGCCCATCGTTTTCTACCGCTATGAGCTGGCCAAAGAAGACCGCGTTCCGTTCGTGTTCTACTCCGCGACGTCGCTGCCGTTGCTGATCGCCATCGCCGAAATCGGAGTGCAAACCGGCAGAATGTTACCCGACAACGCCGCTGCTCTCGTCGGCGCCGGCATGCTTTCGATTCTTCTCTTCCCCATCACCGCCCTGATCTCGCGCCGTAACGCGACTATCCCCGCCTCAGTCGCTCCCACTCGGGTTCAGGAGTAAGGGTGCTACGGGGTTTTATTCGTGCTCGCCTACTCCTGGATCTGACCATGCACGATGATCCGCACTCCAGTGTCCAGCTTCACATGCTTGCCATCAGAGGTGAGAACACCATCCGGTCCCAGTTGGAGACCATGCATTCCTTGTATCCCCGTCGACTTCGGGGTAAGCAGGGGCGATGCGTTGTTCATAGTGTTCAAATCTGAGCCCGACTTGATATCTGTGGTCGGCGTCCATCCCGCGCCACCGGGTCCCGAGTTTTTCGACATGGAGGGTCCGTTGGCTACGCCCGGGCCCTCATCGGGCTCACTCGCCGCTATAGCTTGGATCGTCCCTTTAACGGCTAGCTGTTTACCATTGCCGAGACTGATCTGGTCGAAAACAATCGCCAGCTCGGACTGGGAATCACCCTTAGAGCGCGCCTTCGCTTCCGTGATATGTCCCGTCACCTTCGCTCCCTCAGGCACCCGCGTCCCGCTGGGGAGGACAAATGCTCCCGTTGTCTTGAACTCAACTATGTCGCCCGGCTTCAACTTGCTGGAGTCGAGAGGCCTGATTACCTTCACGGGAAAAGCTCCGTGCCCAAGCCCTGGCGGGGCCGGAGCCATCGGCGGTGCCGGAGACGCCGAGCTTGCGGCTGGGTTGTTGCTTTGGGTTTGTGGGGGAGCGGCGGTCTGCGCTGCCATCGCTGTCCCAACTAGCGCCAGCGCCAACATTGTGAGTACGGTGTTGCCAGAAATAGTCTTCACGTCTGCCTCCTGTTTTCTTCCAACCCCAGAGGATTCGTTAAGTTTTGGAACGTTTTTGCGGCACCATCGTAGCATGGGCGCGCTCTTCGAGTGCCGGGGATTGTCGTAGCCATTTCTATCTGAGTCGTGGCCAAGCTCCATTTTTTCCTTGACCCGGGCGCTCCATAACGGCTAACATAATGGCTACTTCATTAGCTGTTTGATAATAGCAATGATTCTTTGTGCTCTTGACAATTGCGAGATTCCCGCGCAGGCCCGAATTCACAAGCCCCACGAAAAAGACCTTCGGACCTGCTAAATGCGCTTGCTAAGTCCTTTAGAAGGGATATTTTAGAAGCTATGTCCAACTCGTCGGCTGTTTTCATAAACTTACGACGGAGCGAAATCGGGGATATCCCATTGCGTAAGTCCTTTAAAAGGGATATTTTACGAGGGTATCTCTAAAACAGTGCCTTTGTTTTCATAGATCTGCAAGAAAAGCGCGTTTTTTTGGGTATATACCTGGTACTCAGCGGTAAACAACTAAGTTAGCGTATTAACCAATTGGTAAACATCGCGAACGGGTCGCTGAGCTTAGCTTTTCTCTGGTTCCGGCACAAACCTGTATCCCACGCCGCGGACCGTCAGCAGATGTCTTGGTTTGGCGGGATCGTCTTCGATGTAACGGCGCAGGCGGACGATGAAGTTGTCGATGGCGCGGGTGTCGGTGTCTTCGTGCAGTCCCCAGACTTCTTCGAGGATGGCTTTGCGCGAGACGATCTGGCCGCTGTTGCGAACCAGATGGCGCAGCAGTTCCGCCTCCATCAAAGTGAGCTGGATGGTGTTGCGGTTGACGCGCAGTTCCAGCTTGCCAAAATCCAGGGTGCGCCCGTCGAATGAGAAAGCATCGGCGGCGGGCGCCTGACTGACGCCCATCCACTCGCGACGCCGCAGCAAACCCTGCAGCCGGGCCAGCAGAATGGGAAGCTCGAAGGGTTTGGGAAGATAGTCGTCGGCGCCCGAGGCGAATCCCTTGAGCACGTCCTCGGGCCGGCCTCGGGCCGTTAGCATCAGCACGGGGACAAAATTCTTCGCGGCGCGCAACTCGGTGGCGACGGCGAAACCATCTTTCCCCGGAAGCATCACATCGAGCACGACAGCATCGAACTCTTCGCGCTGATTTCGTTCCTGCTTCCCTGCTCCGCGTTTGCCATTTTCTTTCTTGCCGTTATCTTTTTGACCGTTATCTTTTTGACCGAGGAGCAACTCGATCGCGCTCTCGCCATCACCGGCAACTTCGACGCTGTGGCCTTCGGCTTCGAGGTTGAAACGCAGACCTTGAGCGATATGCGCTTCGTCTTCGACGATCAGCACGCGGCTCATGCCCGATTCTCCCGAACCGCGTCGGGAGCGCGATTTTCAACCGCTCCATTCTCCCGGGAAGTGTTTCGCGGCAACTCGACGACCACCGTGGTTCCGTGTCCTTCGCCCAGGCTCTCCGCAAAGGCGCGCCCACCATGCTTCTTGGCGATGGCGCGAACGATGAACAGGCCGAGACCCGTCCCTTTGATGTGAGCCAGCGAACGATTGGAGACGCGATAGAAACGCTTGAAGACGCTCTTCAGTTCCGCCGGAGGAATGCCGACCCCGTGATCCTGGATGCTGAGCCTCACATGCTTTTCGTCAGGCGCCTCGACGCGGATGGAAACATCCACCAGGTCTCCGGAATACTTGATGGCGTTGTCGAGCACGTTGGTGACGGCCGTGCGCAACTCCTCCGGATCGCCGCTGACGATTGTTCCGGAACGTTGATCGCTCGCGGGCTCAAAACGCAATGCCTGCGACTGAAGATGATGGCCCGTGCGGGCCACTTCCACGCACTCGCGAACCAGGCTCTCGAAATCGATGGGGATGCGCTCGCGACTGCTCTTTCTGTGGCCGGCAACTCCAGCTTTCAGGACCTGCTCGACTGTGCCCAAGAGACGATCGGTATCGTCCAGCATGCGGCGGTAGAATTCGCGCCGCTGAGATTCGTCGACATCCCGATGCTGCAGCGTTTGCAAGTAGAGACGGATCGAGGCTATGGGCGTCTTGAGCTCGTGGGTGACTGCGTTGATGAAACTGTCGTGCTGCTCGTTCCGGCGAATTTCGCGCAGCAGGAAAATCGTATTAAGAACCAACCCAGTTGTGATGGCGCCGAAGAAGATCACGCCCAGGAAAACCTTGATCCCTTCGCGCCAGTTGAGAATGATCCAGCCGAAGCCGACAGCGACGGCAACACCCGCGAGACCGACGCCTAGAACAAGGAAGGTGATGGTCGCTTTGCGCCGGCTGGTGATGCGCATGGAACGATTCTACCGCGAAGGAAAGGAAAACCGGAGAGAAGCGCGAAAGGTTTCTTTGTGTACCTTTGTGTCCTTCGTGGTTAGGGCTTTTTAAAGCCATCAACCACAAAGGACACGAAGGTTCACAAAGGATGTTGACCTAGACCGAAGCCAACTCTGGAGATGGAGCCGTTGCTTTCGCTTCTTGCTTGCGTTCCAGTTCCGAGAGTCTTACGCGGTACACGTGGCGCGCCAGGCCTAATTTCTTGAGGGTCCAGATGCCGTACCAGTTCATATCAATTTCGTACCAGCGCAAGCCGTGGCGGGCGGAAACCGGGTGCGCGTGATGGTTGTTGTGCCAGCCCTCACCGAAAGTCAGGATCGCGACCCACCAACTGTTGGTTGAAAGATCTTTCGTGACAAAGCGGCGTGTGCCCCAACTGTGCGTCGCCGAATTCACCAGCCAAGTGGTATGCAGGCCGACGACCGTGCGCATGAAAACTCCCCACAGCAGAAACGGCAAGCCACCGATCGCCAGTAGAATCACGCCCAGGACAATCATGGGAACGTAGTGATATTTGGTGATCCAGACATGGAACTTGTCTTTTGCGAGATCGGGCACATAACGCGCCAGGGTTGTGGTGTCGTGATGCATGGACTTCCCGGTTAGAATCCAGCCCATGTGCGCCCACCACTTGCCGTCGATGGGAGAATGCGGATCGCCTTCGTGATCGGAATATTGATGATGAATGCGATGCGTGGCTACCCAGAAAATCGGTCCGCCTTCGAGAGCCAAAGTCGCGCACGTGGTGAGGAAATATTCCACCCACTTCGGAGTTCTGTAACCGCGATGGGTGAGCAGCCGATGGTAGCCCATACCGATGCCCAGGCTTCCCGAAACCCACCACAGAAACATCGATACGAATAGAGCTTTCCAGGTAAAGAAGAAGAGTGCGGCAATCGCGCCCACATGAAACAGGCCCATGAAGGTTGCGGTTACCCAGTTGATTTCATTGTCGGCGGCTGGTTCGCGGTGAAGCGCTTCGAGTTCCATTGTCGGTCCTGTATTGGTTGTGGAATGCTGTAAGACTAGGCTAGCAGGGACCGTCGGCGCGGAGTGTAATAGTTCTGTAATAAGCAGGCAAGATTGGCATTACGGAAGTACTCGCTCGGTACCCTCCTCGGACAAAAATCTAAAGATACAAACCGGCGCAGCGGCTCAGGCCGAGACGCCTTTCACTTCCACTCCCGCCCACTTCTCGAGTAACGTCAGGGTCGCGGCGTAATCGAGATCGCCATGCCCATCTTCGTCAGCCACATCGTAGATTTCTTCCACCGTCTCCAGCCCTGGCAGCCTGACCCGGAGTTCCTTCGCCGCTTCCAACGCCAAGCGGAGATCTTTGTGCATCAGGCGTAATGGAAAATTCGGAGAAAAGTCACGTTTGAGGACAAACGGAGCCTTGTACTCGACCACGCCTGAATTCACCATCGAAGCCTGGATCAGTGGCAACAGGGTCTCGGCATCGACTCCGAGCTTTGCAGCTAAAGTTAGGGCTTCGGCAAAGCCTTCGTAGATGAGAGCGATTTGCAGATTCATCACCAGCTTGGCGGCTTGTCCCTTGCCGGTCTCGCCCATGCGGAAAAACTTTTTGCCGGTGGCGGCAAACAGCGGTTTCAGTTTCTCGATGGCTGATTCCTCGCCACCCACGATGAAAATCAGGGTGCCGCTTTCTGCACCAGCCTTGGATCCGGTCATTGGGGCGTCCACGTAGTCCACCCCCTGCGCACCCACTCGTTCGGCGAATTGGCGCGTGGCGGAAGGCGAGATCGTGCTCGAGTCCAGAATGGTCATGCCTTGCGTCAAGGATTCATGCACGCCTTGCGGTCCGAACAAAACGCTGTCAACGGCCTTGGTGTCGGAGACGCACAGCCATATGACCTCGGCGCCACGCGCCGCCTCCGCCGGAGACGCCGCGCTTCGTGCCCCTTCCACATCCTTGCCAGCAGTACGATTCCATACCGTGACTTCGTGGCCAGCCTTGGCCAAATTGGAGGCCATGGCTCGCCCCATAATTCCCAACCCTAAGAAAGCAACACGCATTTTCGCTCCTGTATTTGGCTCTGAAAGAACATGCTTTCTCGGCGAACTCTGCGGCCGTTCTCAGCGCGCTCGCGATCAAAAGCTTTTCATCGCAGAGGGCGCGGAGATAGTCCGCCGAGTTCGCAGAGAGGAATCTCCCTACAGGATTAGAACTGACCGCCGCACAACGGTCAAGCAATCGCCAGCGAATTGTCTTAGAATGAAACCAGCTCTTCGCGCCCAAGCGTGGCAAACGTGCCGGAAACGTTTTTCCCAGCTGTTCGCCCGCTTAAGCAGTTCGGAGCCGTCACTTCGGCCAGGAGCAGATGTTAAAGCCAACGCTTACGAATCCCGTTCTCCGCAAACGCGCGCGTGCGTTTGGCACTCTGGTGCGGCACTCGGCGGTGACTCCGCGAATCGGCCAAGCCTACAAACCTAAGTTGATCAGCGATGGAGAATTGGGTTTAACTTTCATTGGGCACGCCAGCTTTTTTGTTCAAATCGGTGGGCAGAACGTCATCATCGATCCCAATTTCGCCCGCTGGCTGTTTGTGCTAAAGCGGCTGCGCCAGCCAGGAGTGCGGCTTCACGACCTTCCTCCCATCGACCTGGTGCTGGTGACGCATGCCCATTTCGACCATCTGCACCGGCCATCGTTGCGTGCCATCGTTCAGCAGGCACGGATTCGTAACGCTGCACCGCCCAGCATCGTGGTGCCCCATCACGTGCTCGATCTCGTCTCCGACCTGGGTTTCGGCGATGTCGTAGAGCTGGACTGGTGGAACAGCTACCGTCATCGCGAGCTCACCGTCACTCACGTACCTTCCCGCCATTGGGGCGCCCGAATCATCAAGGATTCTCATCGCGGCTACGGCGGCTACGTGCTGCGCGACAGCAAGCACTCGCTCTACCACGCCGGCGATACCGCTTATTTTTCCGGCTTCCGGGAGATCGGACAACGCCTAGCGCCCGAGCTGGCGCTGTTGCCCATCGGAGCTTACAATCCGCCGTCGTTCCGCAATGTCCACGCCAATCCCGCCGACGCCACCCGTGCGTTTCTCGATTTGAAAGCGCGCTGGATGGTCCCCATGCACTACGGAACCTTCAAACTCTCCCACGAACCCATGGACGAGCCCTTGCAGTTGCTCGAACAAGAAGCTAAGGCGGCTGGGATTGAAGATCGCGTGCTCGTGCTGGAAGAGGGCGTGACCCGGTTTTTCTAGGAGAGTTTCGCCCTCTGATGAGTGGCGTGCTAAGCAGCTGCTTTGATTTACCGCGGCCCCACTTCGACAATGTCACCCCATCCCGTTTTCGGACCACAAGCGCGCGCTCTATGGCGTCACCAGGAAGTTCACGTTGCTGGTCAGCGTTCCGCCCGGCGTCGTCACCTGGACCAGGCCGGTAATCGCGTCACCGGGTACGGTGGTCGTGATTTCGGTACTTGAGACTACTTTGAAGACAGCCAGCGCGCCGTTGAACGTTACGCTGGTAGTGCCCTTCAACTTATTTCCCAAGATAATGACCTTCGTCCCCGCCTTACCGGATATGGGGGCTGTTTCCACACAGAAGCCAAGGTTCAGGTCCAAACTGAAGATGGTGCCGTCCCCGTTTGACCCGTCGTTATCGGTTACCCCGTAGAAGATGCCGTTGGTCGCTTGAAACAGATGCTGAATCGGATAGCGGCCGTCGGTGCCGTCGAAGTTGTGCAACGTGTTCACCGCACCGGCTGGTGTGATCTGGAAGATTGTACCCTGATTATAAAGTCCGCCATAGTAGGTTGGGCCGTAAAAGTTTCCGTCGCTGCCCAGGACTAGGCCGTCGCGAGGAGTGGCGCCATCCGTACAAGCGATCTGGGTGCAAAAGCTGTAGATCGTAACCAGCATCCCGCTTATTGGATCGATTTTGAAGACCGATCCTTCGCCGTAGGCCCCACCGTAGGCCGTTGTTCCGTAAAAGTTCCCGTCCGAAGCCAGCACTAGCGCGATAGGATTGCTGCCGTCACCGCAGAAGGGATAGTTAATGACGCAAAAGCTGTAAAGGGTCGTCAACGTTCTCGTTGCTGGCGTGATCTTGAAGATCGTGCCACCGTTACCGGCCCCGCCCGCCCAGGTCGTCCCGTAATAGTCTCCGTCGGGGCCCTGCTTCAGGGCATCGTAAATTACAGCACCGTCGTCGCAGCCTGACTTGCTGCAAAAATCGTAGAGTGTGGTTAGGGTTCCGGCGGTAGTGATTTTGAAGACGGTTCCACATCCAATGCCGAAACACTCGCTAAGGTTGCCGCCATTGGACGCGGTCCCGTAAAGACTGCCGCTACTTGCCTGGACCAAGTGCTTTATTGCGAAGCCGTCCGTGCGGTCGAAGCTGTGCAATGTAGTCAGTGTGTCATGTTTCGTGAACTTGAAGATTGTGCCATCGTTCGATGCGCCGCCGCCCCCCGTTGACCCATACAAATTCCCGTCCGAACCCAACACTTCCGGCGCTCCCCCGACTCCGTCGGGGCATCCCGATTCTGCGCAAAAGTTGTAAAGTACTGTCAGGGTTCCGCTTGGGGTCATTTTGAACAGCACGCCGTGAGCGTGTTCCCCACCGCCGGCGGTTCCCCCATAAAGATTCCCGTCCGTCCCTTGGATGGGCGAAAGGCCAGGATTGGCCCCATTTGTCCCGTTAAAAGTGACCAGCGTGTTAAAGGTGACAGTCGGAGGCGTCGAGGAAATAGTTGTTTGCCGGTAGCGGGCGTGGGCACCCGAAGTGGCTAAATCATTCTGGGCGGCGGCTAGAGTTCCGCCACCTAACATCAGTGCCGCGACCAAGGCTGTGGCGACCAGACTGTTGGCCGCAAATTCCCTCTCGTTTTTCATGGATAGGCACTCCTCCTCAAGATTCCTGAACGGGACCCCGAATGCTTCAAACAAGAAGCCGGTATTATAGAGATCGAGTCCCAGGCGACAAACAGAAGGAGGAAGATGCGCCCAAAACGTGGGCCAAATTATGCCCCGTAGCGGCGGTCCTGTCAATCAGCAAAAGACGAAAAAGAATGCGATCGCACAAGCGGGGGCGGACCCCTCAACAAGATTGTCGCGGCGCCATCGCGATCATACAAATAACGGAATGGTCCGGCTTGAACTGAGAAAGAGTTCCAGCGCTTTTTAACAACTTTTAACATTGATTGATCTAGACTCTTCCTCCGGAGGATGTTCTATGACTGACAAAGTAAAAGCCATCCCTGACGGATACCATACCGTCACGCCCCATCTCACGGTTCGCGATGCGAATCGCGCCCTCGACTTTTACAAGAAGGCCTTCGGCGCCGAGGTCCTTCACGTTGCCCCAGCGCCCGGAGGAAAGGTGATGCACGCTGCGCTCAAGATCGGAAATTCTATTCTGATGTTGAACGATGAGTTCCCGGAGTATGGTGGCGATCGCGCGCCAACTGCCGCCGCAGGCTCGGGCGTCGCCCTCCACATTTATCTCGAGAACGTGGACGCCGCATTTGAGCGCGCGCTTTCGGCCGGCGCCACGGTGAAGATGCCCCTGATGGATATGTTCTGGGGGGATCGCTACGGTACCGTGATAGATCCTTTCGGGCACAAGTGGTCGCTGGCCACCCACACTCGCGATATGTCGCCGGAGGAAATGGAGCGGGAGCAAGAGAAAGCATTCGCCAACATGCCGAAGTCGGCTTAGTACGCTAGCAGGATTCTTAGATCTCGCAGGTTGTTGCCGGTAGGCCCGGTCATGATCGTGTCGCCTATCGCTTCGAAAAACGGGTAAGCACTGAAGCTTCGAAGGCCGGCTGTCGGCTCCAATCCGCGGGATTCTGCGCGCTCAAGAGTTGTTCCGTCTGTGATCGCGCCCGCGGCGGGACTATTGCCGTCGACTCCATCTGTACCCGCGCTGAGCACGGTGATGTTTTCCCCCGCAATCTTCTCTGCGCAGGCCAGCGTGAACTGCTGATTGCGGCCGCCCACGCCTCCGTTCATGACCTTCACCGTGACTTCGCCGCCGGAGATCAGGCAGACCCGCTCTGCTCCTTTGCGGAGTTCTCGCAAGCGCTGCAACAGATAATCGGCCGCACGCGCGTAGTCCCAGTCGTCGCAGCTGTTGTCGACCTGCACCGTGAATCCGTGGCGCTCGGCTTCTTCCTTGCAGGCCTCAAGCAAAGTTGAATTCGATAACACCGTCCACCAGCGGCTGCGATGGAACGCGGGGTCATCCGATTTAGGGGTTTCTTCGAGGGCATGGCGCTGAAATAATTCGCGGACCGAGGACGGAAACTGCTCCAGCAGCCGATGCCTTGCGGCAAGCGTGTAGCAATCTTCGACGCTGGTGGAGTCGGGCATGGTCGGACCCGAGGCTAAAGCGTCCGGCGTATTGTCGGGGACATCCGAGACCAGAATCGAAACCTGCTGCGCCGCCAAGCCAGCGCGGGCCAATCTTCCGCCCTTGATCGCGGAGAGATGCTTGCGAATGGCATTGATTTCGGCAATGGGCGCGCCCG
This sequence comes from Terriglobales bacterium, assembly GCA_035483835.1. Classification (GTDB taxonomy): domain Bacteria; phylum Acidobacteriota; class Terriglobia; order Terriglobales; family Acidobacteriaceae; genus JABDBE01. The sequence continues at coordinate 6,676 of DATHPO010000106.1, read as the reverse complement.
AGTGCACGAGCCCGCGGTAGGTCGCGATCAGGTCATCTAAAGAAATTTCGTCATCAATGGGCTTCTCTGCAATCGAAGACCCGCCGCCGCTCAGCAGGAAAATTACGAGTGACGCGGCGTTCTGCGCGCTTAAGGACTTCAGCATGGCCTCGGCGGCGCGAATCGATTCTTGATTCGGCGTGGGATGTCCGCCGTGAAAATAACGGAACCCGCGGGCTTGCGAGTTCGGCTGCACCGAACTGGCGATGATTCCTTCAAAGTTGCTTCCGGCCTGAATTTCCAGCGCGCTCACCATCGTGTGCGCCGCCTTGCCGATCGAGACGACTAGCACCCGGTTGTAGGAATGTAAATCGTAAAGGTCTTCGCACACACGCAGCACGCCGCGCTCGCAAGAAACATTGCGCTCAAATGCCTGATCAATACTGGATTCGCCAAGAGCACGTTCAAAAAGATGCCGCGCCGTAACCCGCATTTCGATGGCGAGTCGTTCGCGGTTGGCCGCAGCTGAAGACATGAGGAAGATTATAAAAGCGATTTGCTTTTCTCCGCGGAGAACAACATCCGTATCACAACACTCTCGGGATCCAGGCTTCAATCGCGTCTCGCAGTTCACGCAGGCGCCCTTCAAAGAAATGATCCGCGCCCTCGATCAAAACCAACTTCTTCGGCTCGGGAAGCGAGCGCACAATTCCCTCGAGCTTTGCCCGCGGACCAAACTGATCGCGGTCGCCGCTGACGAATAGCTTGGGTTTCGCGCAGCTGTCCAGAAACTCGAAATTATAGACTCGCTCGTCGATCGCGCTGACCGGCAAACCGAGCCCTATGACAGCGCTGACGCGAGCATCAGGACACGCTACCCGCAATCCCACCGCTGCCCCAAACGAGAATCCGGCGAAGATCAGCGGCAGATGAAACTCGCGATCCAGCCAGTCAAGTGCGGTGCGCACGTCCTCGACTTCGCCGTTGCCTTGATCGTGCTCGCCGTGACTTAATCCAGCGCCGCGAAAATTAAACCGCAACACCGGGTAGCCGAAGTGATTCAGCGCCTTCATGGTGTGAAAGACCACCTTGTTGTGCAGAGTTCCGCCATAAAGCGGATGAGGATGGCACACCAGGGTGGCGTGCGTGGCGTGTTCCGCGCCCATATTGAGCAGGGCTTCCAGCCTGCCGGCAGAGCCATCGAGGAAGAGGGAGCGGATCGAACTATGCTGTGCACTCATTTCTTTGAACAGAATAGCAGCCGAAAGTGCCCAGCCTCGACCAGAGCTTGCCGAGCAACGTCTCTACAGCACCCAATTGCAAACACGCAGCTTGCTACGTCTCACAAAACTGCCATGTCTGCCCCATCCGAGTGCGTTATGCTCTTTCCCATGGATGTCGTCACTCTCACTCGTCAACTCGTAGACATTGAATCGATCACCGGCAACGAAGCCCTCATTGGCGACGTTGTTCACAGCGAACTCCTCCGCCTGGGATACCAGGCGAATAAGTTGCTTGTCGAAGGCACTCGCCGCAACGTGTACGCCACGTCGCCACAACAACCCAAGCCCACGATTGTTTTCTCGACCCACATGGACACTGTCCCGCCTTTTATTCCTTCTTCCGAAGACGCTGCGCGGATCTACGGCCGGGGATCGTGCGATGCCAAAGGAATCATCGCCGCCCAGATCGCGGCAGCTGAGCGCTTGCGGGCAGAGGGCATTTACGTCGGACTCCTTTTCCTTGTAGGCGAGGAGCGAAACAGCCTCGGCGCGCAGGTGGCTAATAAGCAATCTCCCGGCTGCAAGTTTCTGGTAAACGGCGAACCCACCGAGAACCGGATGGCAAGCGCATCCAAGGGAACGCTCCGTGTGAACGTGATTGCCGAAGGAAGAATGGCCCACTCCGCCTACCCGGAACTGGGCGAGTCCGCCATCGACAAGCTTCTCGAAGCTTTGAGCCGGCTCCGCGCGATGAAGCTGCCCTGTGAAGAAGGCATCGGTCCGTGCACATTGAACATCGGCATGATCGAGGGCGGCCGGGCTCCCAATGTGATTCCGGATAAGGCGCGAGCGCAGTTGCTCTATCGGCTGATCGGGCCCACGGACGAATTACGGCGAGAGATTGAGCGCGCAGTTGCAGGCCTGGCCAAGGTCGAATTCATCTTAGAGATCCCATTCCTCCGCCTGCGCACGCTCGACGGTCTGCCCACCATGGTCGCCGCCTTCACCACCGACATTCCCGCGCTCACCAACTGGGGCGAGCCGCTGCTGATCGGTCCCGGATCGATCCACGTCGCCCACACCGAGGGCGAGTACATCGAGAAGCAGCAATTGAGTGACGCGGTGGACTTGTATTGCGCGATTGGGAAGAAGCTCGTAGGCTGAAAGCGGACTCCATGGCCATTCATCTTGACCCGTATCCCAGCCCGCTGGTACGCAGAATCGTGCCCGATGCGCGACGCATTTGTGAACAAAACATGAAGCATCAGATCATACTAAAGCTCGACGCGACTCTTCGCGTGAGATACAAGCGATTGCGGACGAGGAGGGAATCTCGATCAGTGGTTTGCTTGCTGCTCGCCTTGAACAGATCGTGCGCCAGCGGAAGACTTACAAGAGCGCACGAAAGCGCGCTTTGACGCGGCTACGCAGAGGGCTTGATTTGCAGTGGACGCCTCCGTTCACGCGCTCAACTTCATGAACGATAATTGCCCCATTCGAATTGCGCAGTTTACCGTGCGCTAACCAGCCCCCATCTAGGCGAATTCCAGCCGCTTGAGCTTGATGCGGTCGGCTCGGACGCGGGCAAGGTCGTAATGCGCCTGCTGCGTGAGCCAGGTTGCGGCGCTACCACCAAAGACCTTGGACAGGCGCACGGCCATTTCGGGAGAAATTCCGCGCCTCTCGTTGACCAGTTCCGACAGCGTGGTACGGGTAACACCGAGGGCAGCGGCGGCTTGTGTGATGGTCAAGCCGAGAGGCTCGATGCACTGGCGCAGCACGAAGCCGCCAGGGTGCGGTGGATTCTTCATCGGCATCCTTGAACTCCTTTAGTGGTAATCGGCATAATCAACGTCGATCGCCTCGCCCTCGGCAAAACGGAAAATCACCCGCCAGTTGGCCCGCACCGTTACCGCCCACGATCCTTTCAACTCACCCTTGAGCGGATGCAACCGGAAGCCTGGCAAGTCCATGTCCGCAACCGTAGTGGCAGCCTCGAGCCTTGCGAGAATGTCCCGCAACTTCACCGCGTGTTCTCTCAACACGCCGCGAGGATCGTCGTCCTCGTAAAGGCGTTTTAGACCTTTATGCCGGATCGACCGGATCATGTCCAACTGTAATGCGTTACGTAACGCATGTCAACGAGAAACACTCGTTCGTCGCCGTCAATTTCAGCGACTACACCTCCGCGGCCTCAGCGCTGAAAAGCTTTTCCGAGTCTGTCGCGATACACTTAACTGATGACCACCCAGACGCTCAACTCCCTCTCCAAGGCGTCTTCCGCCTACCTGCGCTCCGCCATGCACCAGCCCATCCAGTGGCAGGAGTGGGGTGAGGAAGCCTTTGCCACCGCGCAACGCGAGAACAAACCGATCCTGCTCGACATCGGCGCGGTCTGGTGCCACTGGTGCCACGTGATGGACCGGGAGTCCTACGACAATCCCGAAATCGCGGAGATCGTGAACCAGCATTTCGTCGCCGTAAAGGTGGACCGCGACGAGCGTCCCGACATCGATAGCCGCTATCAGGTCGCCGTCAGTTCGATCAGCGGGCAAGGTGGCTGGCCGCTGACGGCGTTTCTTACTCCCGACGGTAAACCGTTCTACGGTGGAACTTATTTCCCGCCGGACGATCATTATGGACGTCCCAGCTTCAAGCGTGTACTGCTCTCGATCTCGAATGCCTATCACGAAAAGAACGACGACGTGATCGAACAGGCCAAACTGGTCGAGGGCGCCATTTCCCACGCGGAATCCTTTGCCGGGAAAAGCGCAAACTTTTCGCCCACTGTGATTGACGCCATCGTCCAGTCAGCTCTGAAGATGTACGATCCGCAAAATGGCGGATTCGGCAGCGCTCCCAAGTTTCCGCACCCGGCAGCTCTTGATTTGCTGATTGATCAATATGTTCGCTCGGGCGATGAAAAATTGCGCGACGTGTTCGTCACCTCGCTCGAAAAGATGGCTCGCGGAGGCGTCTACGACCAACTGGCGGGCGGATTTCATCGCTACTCTGTCGATGAGCGCTGGATCGTGCCCCACTTCGAGAAGATGTGCTACGACAACTCAGAACTGCTGAAGAATTACGTGCACGCCTATCAAGCCACGGGTTCCGAATTCTTTGCCAGCGTAGCCCGCGACATCGTTCGCTGGATGGATGAATGGCTCAGCGACCGCGAACATGGCGGCTTCTATGCTTCCCAGGACGCCGATTACTCCATGGACGACGACGGCGATTACTTCACATGGACTCTCAAGGAAGCGCAGGCCGTTCTCACCGAAGAAGAAGCTCGTGTGGCCTGCCTGCACTACGACATCAACGAAATTGGCGAGATGCACCACAATCCCGCGAAGAACGTCCTGTACCAGCGCGCGTCGATCGAGGAGATTGCGAAACGGCTCACTCTGCCACAGGAGCAGGTCCTGACTCTGCTGCAATCAGCTAAAGGCAAAATGTACGCCGCCCGTCTGAAGCGGCCTACTCCCTACGTCGATAAAACCGTCTACTCAGGGTGGAACGCGCTCTGTATTTCGGCATATCTCGAAGCCGCCAAAGTGCTGCAACTGGAAGCTGCCGAACATTTCGCGCTACGTTCACTGGATCGCATCCTGGCCGAGGGATGGCATGAGGGAAAAGGATTGCTGCACGTGCTCGCTTACTCTGATGCAAAGGCCGAACACCGCCAAATCCCCGGTGTGCTGGACGATTACGCTTTCAGCGCCCTTGCCTGCCTCGACGCCTACGAGGCCACGACGGATCTCAGCTACTTCAATTTCGCCACACGCATCGCTGATGCGATGATCGAGCAGTTCTTCGATCCGGTCTCCGGGGGCTTCTTCGATACCGGAAAAATTTCATCCGACGAGAAAGTGCTCGGCGTGTTGAGCACGCGGCGCAAACCGTTCCAGGATTCACCCACTCCGGCCGGGAATTCCGTGGCTGCAATCGCATTGCTCCGGCTCCACGCCTACACCAATAATAAGAACTTGCGCGACAAGGCAGAGCAGACCATCGAAGTCATCGCGGGATTGGCGGCACAGTACGGACTATTCGTAGCAACCTATGGAATTGCCGCGGTCCACCTGTCGCATCCTCACACACAAATCGTGATCGTTGGAAATGATGAGCTGGCAGGACGACTCTACAACGCGGCGCTTGCCCCTTACTCTGCCAGCAAGGCCGTGCTGAGGCTGGCGGCTAACCAGGCAGTTCCGCAGAATCTTCCACCTGCGCTGGCCGAGAGCATTCCCCAACTGCCTGCGGTCAAGGAAGAAAAAAGTGTAGCCGTCATCTGTTCGGGATTCACCTGCCGGCCCCCGATCTCTGACCCTGTCGAGCTGGCGCGAAACTTGCGCGAACTTTCGTTGACCAAGCGATAATCCGGTCGAGCCTCGCACAAACAAAAAAGAGGCTGGCGTTGCTTTTTGCAATCGCCAGCCTACTGAATTTCAAGAGCTGCTTAGGGGCAGCCCGGAAGTACACAAGTGCCCTTAGCGGCAGTTTCGTCCTGTGCACGATGGGATCGGCGCGCCGTCCTCCGGTGCCGGAACTACCGGAGCGGCAAGTGCTGTATACGCGCAAATCATACCTACCATCAGGAATAACATCCTGACCGCACGTTTCATGGATTGTTCTCCTAGCGGGTCCCCTGGGAGCGGCGACCCTGACTTGGCAGGGATTATACAGGGTCGTGTCAAGTGATTTGCGCAGTTTTGTTTTAACTAAATTGATTTTGGCGTGCAGTTTACGAAAAACGAACGACCATTTCGATCGCTTCTCTTTTACTGCTCAAAATGGATGACTCGTGCGGGTTTTAGAACGATTCAGACCCGTTTGCTTTTACGGATTCCGAAATAGCTTGTCCAAAATTTGGACAAAAACGACCTAGCGGGCCATGTCTCCGGGGACAGCGCGACGAATAAACGAAGGTACGACTTTTTCGGAGACTGACATTTTACGGACCAAGTGCTTGTCTTCGATTTCTCCACCTTCAGGCTCTCTCGGAGCCCGCGAGAACGCCCGGTCCACCATACTTTCGAACATCGGAATCAATGAATCGCTGCCCACCGGATGGCGCGCCTCACTGAGACCCAGGTCCCAGCGCTGTGACATGAGGAGCTTGGCAGACGCTTCCCGAGAGGTCGCCTTCAACAACGCATATCCAATCCAGATCAGAATGGAGAAACTGTATGCGGTAGTGTTGATAAGGCTGAGCGTATGCGAATGGATCTGACCGCCAGAGAACAAGGCTAACCCAACCAGTTCAACGCTCGCGAAACCGCCAAATCCCAGAGTGACGCCGAAGCTGAACTGCCGCCGGGAAACCCCTAGATGTCGCGAAAAGAACAGAAGGAACAAAATGAGGCCGCATTGAATGACCCGCATGCAGCGCTGCATGATAATGACGGCTTGGGCTAATAGTGTGTCGTTTCCTGGTTGGCTCGCGGCCGTAACCACCATCGCCACCAGTAGCA
>DATHPO010000105.1:0-5667 GCA_035483835.1 Terriglobales bacterium | reverse complement strand
CTAGTGTAGTGCGTCGCAAGTAACAACCTTTATTATTCTGCTCGCGTCTAATGTTCAGGAGACGTGAGCGAATGCGAATTGCCCCAGCCATCGAACTGAGTCCCGAGCAACGAGCTGCGCTCGAGCAGTGGGCCCGTGGTCGATCGCTTCCTGCACGCGTCGTCGAACGCGCGCGCATCTTATTGCGAGCCGCCGCCGGGGAGCAAGACAAAGCCATTGCCCAGGACTTGGGAATGACTCCCAAAAAAGTTTCCCGATGGCGCAAGCGCTATCTGACTCTGGGTCTGGCTGGGCTCGAAAAAGATGCGCCCCGATCGGGGCGGAAACCCGAGATCGGCGCCCGCCTCATCCGACGCGTGGTGGAGATGACCACCCGCCACAAACCGCCCCACGCCACCCACTGGAGCACACGTACCATGGCAACCGCGATCGGCATCAGCGAAGCCAGCGTGCGTCGGATCTGGCATACCCACGGTTTAAAACCTCATCTGCTGCAGACCTTTAAGGTGAGTCGGGATCCCAACTTTGCCGAGAAGCTAGCCGATATCGTAGGTCTATACCTGAACCCACCGGAACACGCTCTGGTGCTGAGTTTGGATGAGAAGAGTCAAATCCAGGCCTTGGATCGCACTCAACCTGGCCTGCCGCTCAAACGCGGACGTGGCCAAACCAGGACCCACGACTACAAACGGAATGGGACGACGACTCTTTTCGCTGCCCTCAATGCCGCCAACGGCGAAGTGTTCGGTCTGTGCCAAGAGCGCCATCGCCATCAGGAATGGCTCAAGTTTCTGCGCCTGATTGATCAAACCATTCCCCCTGATCTGGAGTTACACGTGATCTGTGACAACTCCAGCACCCACAAACACGATCGGGTGCAGCGCTGGCTCGAGCGCCACCCACGTTTTCATATGCACTTCACGCCCACCAGCTCGTCCTGGCTGAACATGGTGGAACGCTTCTTTCGCGATCTCACCCAAAACCGCCTTCGCCGCGGCGTCTTTCGCGATGTCGAAGAACTCATTACCGCCATCGGGGATTACATCGATCACCACAACCAGAGCCCCAAGCCGTTCATCTGGACCGCCCGCGCCGCTGATATCTTGGAAAAGGTCAAACGTGCTCGCCACACCCTCCATAAACGTCAATCTGAATGACGCACTACACTAGATAACGCTGGATCGCCGCCCAAGCCAGAGTAGTTTGGTTGCGATTCTCCTTTGTCCGTTCTTGCAACAAAGTTGCCCTTACCCCGGGCCTGCGGCAGCCGACTCGCGGCGCTCCAAATCCGGCCCTTTTCCCGATTTGCTCCCCGTCGACTTGACGGCATTCTCAAGAGTTGAATTTATCTTCAGCAGACCAATTGCGGGAGACACGAAAACCAAGGAATTCGAAAAAGTCGCAGTATGGCCCGTGAAACGCTCCTCCTCCACGTCGAATTCTCTCAACTGGAATTGCAGCATGCCCATATCGATGACATCGCCGGTAATGCCGGACACCTGTATTCGATCTCCAATTCTAATTCCACGCTTCCCCATCAATACGAGGTAGCCGAGGCTCGCGAGAATTACATTTTGCAGAGCAACCGCTATTCCGGCCGTGAGAAGCCCAAAGTACGTTGCCAACGAACTCAAGTCTGAGGCAACGCTGAACAAGGCGACGACGGCTATGGCAAACAATGTGACAAGGCGGTAGACCATGCTTATAACCCGTCGTCGGTTTGGATCCTGGATACGGCGGAGTGCTAGCCGACGCGAAATCTCACCCATTCCAAATAACAGGCCGACAATCAGCGTAACGATGAGTAGGCGGACCACCAATTTTTTCCATGCCTGCCTGTACTGGCTGGCTACCGTTGTACGCCAGGGCAGCAGGTGTGACTCGTACTCTTCAAGCAACGCCTTTTGCTTATCGAGCGCCACGATGGCGGGAGAAAAGGCCTTGAGTTCGAATGTAAGCGCATCAAGCTGGGCCTTTTGTTCGTGCAATAGCGAAAGATCGCTGGTCTGCAAATTGCTTGTGGCGGCCTTCCGAAGAATCCCGGTGATGAAGCCGCTCATTGGAGTCCGGATATTCTTCGCGGAGAACAAAAAATTGTCAGTGAGACGAATCTTGTCGTCAACCACCCGAAGCTTGTGCTTTAGCGCAGAGACCTCCGACCCCAACCCGAGGAGGCCGGTCTCTCGCCAGCTATTGCTGGCTCTGGAATCTGGATCTTGTGCTGACAATTTCGACAAGGGAGTTGCCGGGTTGCTCAGCCCAGGTATGGATTGTGCAAGGTCGTCAATGGTCAAATCGAGAGTTTCAGTGTTGGCTTGCGGTGTCCTGGCGGTCTGTACGAACTGGATTAGATCATTGACGGCCTGCGAAACAGCTTTCGAAAGTTCCAATCGGCTCTGAGCATCGTCGAGAGCGGCTTTCAGCTTCTTGCTGTCGGCTTTGCGAGCCGAAGCAATTTTCTCGTTCAGCTTTCCGATGTCCGCACTTGATTGCTGAGTTACCTGGTCATTTCGATCCTTCAACTTGATAAAGTACGTAAGGTCCGCAGAAGCGGGGCGTGCCACTGTCGCGGGCGCGTCGTGCTGAGAGGTGGCCGTCTTTGCTAAGGCCACATCCGCCTTGGCGAATTCGAACGAGAGCTCGACGATCTGGCTTTCAATGGCTTGACTGTCATTCAGAAACACTAGATCTGCCGGATTACTTGCAACCTGCCGTTCCGTATACACGTGGCGGTACCAGTTCACTGATTGCAGGAGATATCCGATAACTTGTGTGTCCGACGGAAGTTGATACGAGCCTTGCGCGGTGTCAGCGGAGAGCCCGCCGGAAATTGCGATTGCGAAGATCGCACAACAAGTGGCAATGTGAGCGTACCGTTTCACCGTTTGCGGCCTTCCTTGACGATGCTTGCCAGATCACCGGCTCCGCAAGTAACGGCAGGTTCAAGCAATAAGTCAGCGGACACGAGCACAAGCAATATCCAGAGCACATCGGCTACGAATAAATGAGCCATCTGGACCCAAATGGGAGCGAGAAGCAATACATTCGTCATGCCGATTCCGACCTGCACGAGAAGAAGGAAGATAAGAGCGATTGCAGGTCGTGAGAGTCGGTTGCGCCCGATTGAACTTCTCCAGATAACCCACAGAACGTAACATGCGGCGATCGTAGCTACGGCTGGATGGAGTAGTCGAATGCGCAAGAGGGCAGGTGTGCCAGAACGAATATCTTGTGCCATTGAGGAGGCGAGCGAGGTTGACGGAAACAGAGTATCAGTCAAAGCAGTTACGGCCCCAGTAACCCCTGTCACCATTGTGGCAAATAGGCCCAGGCCGATAGAACTTACTTGACGCCATTTGCCAATGAGAGTGAACAGTCTGCTGCCATTCGATAACCAGTTGGCAGTGAGTGACAGCGTGGCGATAAGCAGAAGTGTATTGCCAAAGTGCAAACAGAGAAAAAGAAGTCGGCCGGTAGACTGGTCGTTACCCACATGCTTCAACAGGACGAGAGCAGCTCCCAATAGAGCTTCATTTGCCAGAAGTGCGGCGGCGAGAACCGCCGAGTAGCGAGCCCAGTCGCCTTTCGTTGTTACTCGCCAGCACCAGACCACGAGACCGATTACAACGACCAATGAAATGACACTCGTTATTCGGTGTGTGAACTCGACGATGGTTTGCCCGTTGGCGGCTGCCCCGACAACATCGCCATCGCAGAAAGGCCACCTATTGCCACAGCCAGCACCTGAACCCGTCGCTCTTACATAAGCACCCCAGAGGACGACCGCTATGTTCCAATACAAGGCAGCCCATGCAAAGCCAGCAACTTGCGGCATCCCACCCGGTCGAGACTGCGAGAGCTGGATGGTTGTGGGCAAGTCAGGAGCGTCATCACACGCCGCCGGAGATGGCTGAAAGCCATGTAGCAACGAAACTCGTTGATGACGAGATCCGATGCGAGCCGCTTTGTCTACACTCGATACTTTGCGCACGATTTCCTCGAACGCGGTCCTTCACTCTTTGATCCAGTGGACACCGCTCGCTCCCACTCCTGACGCCAGTCGCTGTGACAGTGACCGAGACATCGAAACCCCATCATGCTCGCTCCGCAGAGCGGACAGACCAGGTTACGTATAGCTGAGATCAATCTCATGTTGGTGTTTCCAACTATGGCAAATGAAGCCATAATGTCTCTCCTTTATTGGCGGGCGGTTCGTCACCGCCGAATGCAAAGAATCTTAAGCGAGGGGCCGCAGGCGCGTTTGGAGGCGCTCGGTGGAAGGGGCTGCGGCCCCTCGCTTCGGATTCAAACGTAAGAGCAACTCAGTCGCCAAATGCTTTGCTAGGAAGGTATCGGCTTCGGAAAAGGTTTATCTAGACATCATGAAGGAGAGCGGGTAGTGGTCCGATGCTTTGACATTACCGTGCACTTGGCCAGAACTCGATCTTAGTGGTCCGCGAATAAAAGCCCAATCAATCCGGCGACGACCGGCAAACAGGCCGTGTGTTGGGGTGGTAGGGGTGCGAGGGGAGGCCACTGCATCTCGAAACCCAGCCCTGGCAAGCGTCAGTGATGCTGGCTCTCTCGAAGCGTCTAGGTTGAGGTCGCCTGCCACGATTACCGGATATTCAGCGTCGTAGCGAGTCGCGTCCGACAGGACTTCCCGCAACTGTGAATTGCGAAGCGCATCACTTCCTCGGCTCTCCAGATGAAGGTTGTAGATCACGAATTTTCTGCCAGCAACGTTGATCTGGGCCACCAATGCAACTCTTCCTCCAAGTCTCTCCTGAAAGGGTTCGATGGTCGGCAGAAACCAGCGAGGCTGCCAGAAGTGTGACTGCCGAGAAAACCGGATCAGGCGCGGCTTCGAAATAGGCCACTTCGATAGGGTCGCTTGGCCGTGGTATGCCGGAGAGTCTTTGGAGCCTTGTACTAACTCCTGAAACTCCCGGCCAAACACGTAGTTCATTTCCAGCTTGCGAGCGATCGTCTCGGCAATATTCAGGCGGTGCGTACGTCGGGCGTTGAAATCCACCTCCTGCAGGGTCAAAATGTCAGCATTCACGCCGACGAGGAAGTCTGTGACACCTTGTAGCTGCTGGCCTCTGTCAATGTTCCAATCGACAATCCTCAACGACTTCGGACCCGAAGCGATCCACTGAGGTGGCGCGAAGTTACCGGTTACGATGTCTCGCATTTCCATATCTAAACTGTGGCCGTTAGGGTGATCGATGGACGCGCACGCGGGGTCCGCCCTAACCGAGAGAGCTGGAGCTTTGCAGCACTCTTGTCCGAGACGGAGTGAAAGTAACATACGAATAAAGAGTGACGATCCAAACGATGTTCGCACCCACCGTCGCGCCAATCAAGAACCAGTTCATGACGCCGAAAAGAGCAAAAAACAGAACGACGTACGGCAAGAAGCAGCGCCGGATGATGAATTCCGTATGCCGCCCGAGATACAAGAGAGGATTCGAACTCCGTTTATCCGCTTTCTTGTGCCACTCTTGCAAATATTGCTCCGGATGCCCGTTAGTCATCTGATGACGTTGGAGGCCGGTCATGAGAAAACTCATAATCGCGCCGAAAAGCAAGAGACCTCCCCATATCAGATAGCTCCGATCGCCTGAACTTCTTACCAGCCCGATCGTCATGCCGCCCAAGATA
>DATHPO010000104.1:0-35987 GCA_035483835.1 Terriglobales bacterium | reverse complement strand
CCGGCTTGCCAGATCGATCCCTCATTGCCATTGGGCGTCACATTCAGCACACTGGTTTGGGTCAGCGTGCTCTCGCTGTAACCAATCAGCCAGCCGGTGTAGGGCCGGCTATCACAGTGGGAAGTCCACCCGGTATAGATCACGTGATTCAGCAAGAGCAGCCCTTGCCGCTCGGCATACTGCTCAGGAGCAAATATGACGTAGCCATCGCGGCTGTTGTCGCCCTTGCCCGGGTACCTGGCTTTGACCGCAACCGGCCCGCCGAACTCTTCCTGCCCAGTGGTGATATCCAGAGCGTGAATGCGCTGGAAATATTTACTAGAGGAGTTCTTGCTCATAGCTACCACATAGATGGTACCGTGGGAACCGCTGGAGCGATCGATGACGGGAGTGGAGGTGATGCCGATTTGCGGACTGATCTGGTTGCAACCTTGGTCATCGGAAGGAGACTCGCCAGATCCCAGTACGGACACCTGCCACAGCAAGGTTCCCGCGTCCGCATCGAAGGCGTACACGCTGTCATTCTCAGTCACTGTGTAAACGACGTTATGCGTTCCCTTGCCCGTGATGGAGACCGCCGAAAGATATAAGGGTTCGGCATCAATCATTCCGTCCACCCGGAGGGTAAACAGCTTTCCGAAGAGCGACGATTTGACATTGCCAGTGGTCAGAATCGACTCTTGCAGGTTCTGACCGGTGCGCGCGATGTCGTTGTGATAAGTGACAACATCCGTGGCCGAACTCGCCAGGGCAACGCAGAGGCTGAAACAAGTCAGCCCGAAAAGGCCCACAAATGTCGATCGGCCGATTCGCGGGAGGCACCTGCCGCAAAAGGCGCGCGCGTCATGATTCAAATCGATAGCACTGTCTGAGGCAGCTGACACAAGAAGTCTCCGGAAGTTTTCGTCATTAGCTTTTCGTCGTGCCATGACCCTGCGGCTGCTCGAAGCCGCACGACCGATCCGTCGCGCGCACGATGCCTCGCGTTTACCGGCTGAAACATAATAAGGAAATTGAAATCCTATTTCTACCGGGCTAACCACCCGTCTACTAAGAAGTTTCTGGTGGGCGAGGGGTTTTGTTTCGGCTTGTCAAACTGTGGGTGGGAATCACCACTTACAGTCAAGAAGAAGTTTCTTGTCTAAGGCGAGGGATGTCAATATGAAACATTTTGCACAAACGCTGACCGCCAGCCTGCCCGGTGAGAAAGTTTCCCGCCATTCGACAGCAATCAGCGCTGAGAACCCCAGACGGGGTTCCCTTTCTCGTCTCGCAGGACAAACGTGTCATTCCCTTTCACCACTTCCCGAGCAAGAACAAGGTCTGCCTCGCCATGTTTCACTTTCGAGCCGGTGAGCGCAACCTCGTCTCCCTTGCTGAAGCTCATGCCCATGTCGTCGAAAAAAGACTTGGGGCAGAGGTACACGTCGACGGAGTCTGCTTCGATCTTCACCTGCAGGTGAGCAACTTCCTTCTCGCTGCCCTTTGGAGGAAGTTTAACCTCCTCTACCGTTGCTTTCATCTTCGTCTCGGTACGCAGGTCGTATTTGGGAGGGCTTGGCTCTTGGTTCTTTTGCGCGATCGCCGGTAGAACACAGAAAGACACGAGAAAGACCGCAAAGACAAGAATCTTGCAGGGATGGATCTCACACGCAACAGACATGGCTCCCCCTTCCTCGAAATGCGTCAGGAGCCGATGCGGTTGCAAGACTGACCGCCTAACGTCTCCTTAATCAATCGCTATATATATATAGGATGAAGCCAGCGTTCCCGACACATCATACTCCACTTTGCAACCCCCGAAGCGGCCGGTCCAGCAGCGGCGGGGACCAATCGTGTCAACCTCGGTTCGGGTCTACGCAGCTACAGTCGGCAATTGGTGAAGGTTATTACGCCTCAATCGACTCTGACCTGACAATTGTTCGCATCCCCCCCTCTCGCGTCCTCGAACCCGTTAAGCGAATGGGGGCGTTTTTGCCTCGCTCGCCCTAGCAAATGGGGTGGTTTATGCTGCGACAGCGGACTATCTAGGGACAACTGCGGATACGTCCCAGTTGATAAGTAGCATCTTAATTCTTGTAAACACAATGTGCAGCCCTCAAAACCAATCGAATCTTCGTTCCAGAAAGACGAGCGTTGACACGTCGTTCCGCGGCTGGGGGCCAGATACAAATGCGGTATAGTAGACCTTGCTCGGTGGATATCCTCGCTTGCTTCGGATGAAAACTCCAGAAATTGGGGCTTGCAGGCCAGGTATCTCTGTTGCGTTGATTTCATCCAGGAAACGTAGCGAACGACGATGATTCTGGCAGGCGATGTCGGAGGGACAAAGTGCAGTCTCGGGTTGTTCGCGAAAAATGGACCATCCCTTCGTTCCGTCTTCCAGAGCCGGCTTGCAACCCGTGACTACTCCGGATTCGAGGACCTGATCGGCGACTTCCTCGAACGAGCCGCCGGTCCCAACAGCAGCGTGCGCGCACAGAGGATCGAGGCGGCGGGATTCGGTTTAGCCGGCGTGGTTGTCGATGGATCCCTTCACGCCGGTAATCTTCCCTGGGTCCTCAACGGAAATGCTCTGGCACAGAAGCTACATTTAAACAAAGTAGTATTGCTGAACGATCTCACTGCGACCGCTCTCAGTCTGGATCGGCTCAGTTCCAATGACTTCGCGATCTTGAATCAAGGAACACCGGAGCCTAAAGCGACCAAGGCAGTGATTGCTGCGGGAACTGGTTTAGGCGAGGCTATTCTCTTCTGGGATGGCCAACAATATCGAGTCGCACCATCGGAAGGGGGACAGGCAGATTTTACGCCCCGAACCGAAGTCGAGATGCAGCTACTCATGCATTTGAACAAACAGTTGACCCACGTCTCGTGCGAGGAGATTATTTCCGGCCGCGGCTTCCTCAGGATTCATGAATTTCTGGATCCTTCACTGCGCCACCCATCTTTCGATTCACCGGAAGGGGATGCGGCAAGAGAAATTACGGAGCGAGGATTGGCGCAATCTTGTCCAGTTTGCGTGGAGACCATCCAGGTGTGGATTGAGGCCTATGGCGCTGAGGCTGGAAATATGGCATTACGAACCATCGCTCTCGGCGGAGTCTACATAGCAGGCGGTATCGCTCCAAAAATTCTACCGAAGCTTCGTGACGGCGGCTTTCTGCGTGCTTTTTGCGGGAAGAGCAAGTTCGCGCCGGTGCTGGCGCGGGTTCCAATTTCGGTGGTCGTGAATGAGGATGCTCCGGTCTGGGGGGCGGCTTACCAGGCCCTCAGCGGGAGCGACTCGCGAGATAGAGTCTAGCGAAACCTTCGGACTAACAGATTGTAGCGGTCTGATCGATACAGACCCAACACATACAAAGTCGCTTTTCCCTGGGTTGAGTAAATCACCTGGCGGATCCGAAGCAGAGGATGCCCGCGCGGAACCTGGAGAAGATTCGCTGTCGTGGACTCGGCGGCGGCCGCGTCGGCTTCTTCATCGGCGTAGGCCAACTGAATACCATAATCGTGCTCCAGAATAGAAAACAGAGAGCCGCGGGAAAATGAAGCGCGAGTAAGCCGGTTGAACTCCTGGGCGGGCCAGTAGCAGGTTTCGAGAGCAAATGGTTGGTCAGCGCCAAGCCGTAGCCGCGACAGCTTGCTCAGTGCCGTGTTATCTCCCAAGCCCAAGCGCGCGGCCACTGCCTGTTCGTTATCGACCACACTGAACGACAGGACTCTTGAGCAAGCGCTCAGATTTCTACCGGCCATCAATTCGGTGAAGCCCATCAATTTGTTGAAGTGGATTTTGGGAGGCGCTACAAAAGTTCCCGAGCCACGCCGCCGTTGCACTACGCCCTCGCGTTCAAGCGCGGTCAGTGCGTGGCGGGCGGTCATTAGACTCACCTTGTGGATCTTCGCGAGTTCTCGCTCGGACTCGACGGCATCGCCCGCTTTTAAATGTCCGCTTTCGATCCGCTTCAGTATGGTCGCCTGAATTTTCTTGTAGGCAGGCGTTCCGTTCTGATGGTTGTCTGTCATGAATGCTCTCCGCAGTCATTCGGCTGAGAAATCATGGAATTTATAGCGCTCTTCTTCTGTAAGCGAACGAACCGTCTTGTGCTAACATCTGCTATAGAGCTAGGGCAACCATGAGCAGTGTTCCTCACGAAATGCTACGAGCCCGATTCTCGGTTTCGTGCTATACAGCTTATCCCCACATGCTATAGAGCGGAAGTGCTTCTTCACAAAGACCCCCACCTTAGCCCCTTCCCGAATACTGTAAAGATTCAGGCATGACATCATAGCGCAAAGGTCTATTTCTAGCGACACAATATTCCATTTTGTGTATGTTTCAGATTCCTGGTTTTCCACCGGGATTGCCGACTGCGACCTGGACCAGCGATTCTTGCGATATTATGTGCTATAGATAAATCAGATTATTGACAATGGCAAGAAAATTAACATTCCTTTCATTTTTCGCTTGACGATGGCACGCCATCTACTATATAGCATTTGCCAGTCCCTATTTTATGGCGCGGTGTGTTGTTAGGTTCTCAGGGGTGGTATTTGAAATCAAGATGTTCTTCCGCGGAGGTGTGGTGATGCGTACGTCAATAAGAGTTGGACTTGCCCTTTTGCTGTTGATCGGACTCCTTGGGGCACTCGAGACAGCGTGGGGCCAGGAAGTCACCGCGGCAATCGTAGGCTCGGTTGAGGATCCGAGTGGCGCGCCGATAAAGGCTGCTGCGGTCGTCGCAAGAGACACCGACCATGGTGTTCTCTACACTGCTCAGACGAACGACTCTGGCGCCTTCAACCTGCAGCACCTTCCCATCGGAACTTACGACGTGAAGGTGACTGCTCCCGGATTCGACACTGCCGTTCACGCGCCTTTTACTTTGGTGCTCAATCAGACAGCGCGCCTCGACTTCCAGATGAAGGTCGGCAAGGTCTCGGAGACTCTGGAAGTAAGTGGATCCGCGCCAGTGCTGCAGACGGAAAATGCCCAGGTCAACACCGTCATCGATTCCAGAACCGCTGACAATCTGCCGCTGGAAACCCGCAACTATGTCCAGTTGACCTTGCTTTCTCCTGGCGCAGTCTCGGTGGATCCCAAGAGTATGAATCTCGGATCTAACACTGCCGAGGAAAGCGGTCGTCCCTACATCAACGGCAATCGTGAGCAAGCCAACAACTTCCTTCTGGACGGCATCGACAATAACCAAGCGTCAGATAACCTTCTCGGTTTCACGCCCTCCCCTGATGCCATCGGCGAGTTCAATATAATTACTCAGAACGCTTCCGCGGAGTTTGGCAACTACAATGGCGGAATCGTCAATGCGACGATCAAGTCGGGTACAAACGCCTATCACGGGGATGTGTTTGAGTATTTCCGCAATAACATCTTCAACGCCAACCAGTGGGAAAATGGGTTGACGGCGGGCACGCCGACAGGTGTTCTACCCACGCCAAAATTGCGCTGGAATATGTTTGGTGGCACCTTCGGCGGTCCCATCATCAAGAACAAGCTTTTCTTCTTCGCTGACTACCAGGGCGGACGTCTGGACCACCCGGCGTCCTCTAGCACTATCACCGTCCTCACCCCCGCCGAGATCGGTGGCGATTTCAGCGCTCTGAGCACACAGCTCTACAATCCGTGCGCGGCCGGGACAGGTGGAACCTCCGGCACCGCCTGCTCGGTTCTGGCTCCTGGTTCAAGGACAGCTTTCGCGGGCAACATTATTCCCAAGAATATGCTGAACCCTGCCTTTACATCTCTGGTGACGAATCCGCTGTATCCAGTCTCGGTGGCAACTCTCCCCAATGGCTTTGGACAAGCGGTGAACGTCATCGACCAGCAATACAATTCGGATCAGGGTGATATCAAGGTTGACTACAACCCGCGGGATAAAGATCATCTCTCTTTCCGGTATTCGAAGGGCGATCAAAATGATCCCTTGGTCAACTCCCAGCCTCTGTTGGGCAATACGGTCAACCAGGCTTATCTGCAGAGTGGAGCTGCAAGCTGGAACCATACGTTCTCGCCAAATCTGCTTAACGAAATGCGCTTCGGGATGAACTACGTTAAGCTGCCGCATGGGCTGACCACGTTCGACCCCGCAGTGGGAAACTTAGCGAATACGATCGGCATCGAAAATGGCAATCCGGCCGGAGTGGTTGGTCTTCCGCAGCTTGGCTTTGCCGGCGGTTCGATCACTAATATTCCCCAGGGGACGCTAACCAATCTGGGTGCCGCAAGCGTTCTCGAGAAGTTTTCCTCCACCGTAACCCAATTTGACGATGTACTGATTTTCACGCATGGCCGGCACATCATCAAAACGGGTTATCAGATGAATCGTTACAACATCAATGTGTTCTATAGCGGCAATGCTGGCGAACTCGGTGCCTTGCTTTACGGAAATGCCCCTGGTGGCAACTATTCCGGGAACGGCACGGGTAGCGGCGACGCCTCTGCCGATTGGGCCCTGGGTCTCCCAGAGGACGTCGGCCGCGGCGTAAGCGCGGGAGGAGCATGGCACCAGCGTGACTGGCTTTTCGCGGGCTTTGCTCAAGACGACTGGAGGGTTACGAGTAAACTCACCTTGAACATTGGTCTTCGCTATGAAGCCCGTACCCCCTGGATTGAAACCAACAATCGCCAGGTCGGGGTCAATATCAACACCGGCGCCTTGGAATTCATCGGCAATACCCCTGTTCCCGCCGGGGTTGTCGGAACCAACGGATTCAGCCGTGGTCTGTACAACAGCACCTACGGTTTACCGGACTTCCAGCCACGCATCGGCTTCGCCTGGAGCCCGGGAGAATCAAACAAAACGGTAATTCGTGGCGCTTATTCCGTCTCGTCTTATCTCGAAGGCACAGGGACCAACCTTCGCCTTCCGCAGAATCCCCCTTACACGCCCCCGCAGGTGGAAGCAAACAACGTGGCGACGGGCACGGCGTACAGCACCGAGACAGGATTCACCACGGCGTCGCCGTCGGCCGACCCCTTCATCGGAGCCACGATGCTAGCTTGGAGCGGCAAGGTCCAGCCGGCAGTCGCAAACCAGTGGAACATCTCTGTCCAGCGTGAGCTTGCCAACAACACGACTCTGCAGGTGGGCTATGTTGGCCAGAGCACGACCCACCTGATGGTTCCTGAGTGGCTAGGGCAAGGGTTCCTGCAACCCGATGGCACGGTGACGTATCCTTTGATCGGCGGCCAAAACCCGACGGGAACCGTCATCAATGGGATCACCACGACTACGCCCACGTTTGGTCCCAATGGATTCGGCAACGTTAAGAACACCGCCTCCGTCGGCAACATGAACTACAACGCGCTGCAGGTAGTATTGCAGAAGCGATATAGCCACGGACTGGAAGGCCAGGTTTCGTATACCTACGAGAAGTGCATGACCAACGACGATGGCTATTACGGTACGTGGGGCAGCACCACCCAGGCCGCCCCCTCCGGTAATTACTGGCAAAACCTCTATAACCCCGCCGGCGATTACGCACGATGCTATTGGGATTCGACCCACATCATCAGTGCATACGCTGTGTATGAGCTACCCTTTGGCAAGGGCAGACAATTTGGGCACGACATGCCGGAGGCCGCGAACGCCGTTGTCGGCAACTGGTCGGTCAACCCGATTGTTTCCTGGCATTCCGGTTTCCCGCTTACTGCCTCTGGGAGCAACACCTCCGGGACCGGCACCCCCGAAACTCGTCCCAACTGCGATGGTCCCGTCAGCTATCCCAAGACGGTTAGCGTCCAGGGTCTGCAGTGGTTCAGCCCCAGTGCATTCTCCACGCCTGCCGCGGGTACATTTGGAGATTGTCCGGCTCAAGGCCCGGCCATTGGTCCCGGATACGTGGACGTTGACATCAGCCTGCAAAAGAACTTCCCGATTACAGAAACCATGAAAATTCAGTTTCGTACTGACTTCCTGAACGCGTTTAATCATCCGAACTTCGCGACTCCGAACTTTAGCTTCGGAACCCCGACTTTCGGAGTCATCAACTCGAGCCAGGATGCGCGAGAGATACAGTTCGCTCTGAAGTTCTACTTCTGAGCCTGGCGTTGTACCATTGGGCAGGCGTCTCCCCCGCGCCTGCCCTCTTTATGTTTAGACCTCGCCATAGCATTTTCGTTCTCACCTTGCTCTGGGGCTCCACTGCGACCTCGTCAGCGGCCCAGGCTGCCAAGAAGTCCGCCGCAACGGATGCCACCTCTTCCCCTCAACGAGCTGTGAGCCTCGCTCAGTCCGGTAACTGCAAAGAAGCTTTGCCTCTCTTGAAGCAAGCCATGCCGCACGTCGCGGACAAGGATCTTAAGCGTAATGTCGGTTTTGCGGGCGTGCGTTGCGCGATGTTTGCCGATCAGCCCGATGTGGCGGAGGACTTTCTGCGGTTCTTGAATCGCGAATTCCCGCGCGATCCTGATGTTCTCTATCTTTCGGTCCATACCTATTCGGATCTATCGACCAGAGCAGCGGCGGAACTGGCCACTACTGCGCCCAAGTCTCCTCAGGCACTCGAACTCGACGCTGAGGCCCTCGAAGCACAAGGGAAATGGGATGAGGCCGCCAAGAAATATCGCCTGATACTGCAGCAGAATCCGCGCATGCCTGGCATCCATTTCCGCCTCGGTCGGCTCTTGCTCTCCAAGCCCAATCCCCCCTCCACCGTCGCTGAGGAAGCGAAGAAAGAAATGCAACAGGAACTCGAGATCGATCCTTCAAATGCGGGTGCCGAGTACGTTCTAGGGGCGCTGGCGCAACAGAACCAGCAGTGGGACGAGGCCATCGGGCACTTCTCCCGCGCAGCCAAGCTGGATCCAACCTTCGGCGACGCCTTTGTTGGACTCGGAGCTTGCCTGGGGTCGGCCAAGCGGTACTCTGAAGCGATCCCGCCTTTGGAGAATGCCATTAAACTTGAGCCGGAGAATCCGGCCCCGCATTATTTGCTCGCAATCGCATACAGCCGCACCGGCCGCAAGGAAGACGGCGACAAGCAATTTGCCATTCAAAGACAGTTGACTCAGAAGGGCGCCGCGGGAGAAGACAATCCTCAGTCGCAGGCAAAGCCGAACTAGTGTGGGGCCCGACATAACCGCTGTAGTTCACGCCGTCATCCTGAGCGAAGCGAAGGATCTCTGCATTTTGCCTGCAGCGCCAACCCTTAGCCGTTGCGTGGAACAACGGTGCGGACAATTTCAGACACACCGCACTAGAATAGCTGCATCCAAAGACTAAACCGTGACTCAGTTGCCGAATCCAAGAACATTCCTTTTCTCTAGACGCCGCTTTCTGCGCGCCCTTGCAACCAGCTTCGTTCTTCCATCTTTCTCTCGACTCGCGCGCGCGTTGCCTGAAAGCGTTTATCCCTTCGAGGAAATTTCTCCTGCGGCATGCGGCATTACCTGGAAGCACACTGCCGGAAAGTCCGCGCAAAAATACTTGCCAGAGACCACAGGCGCAGGTTGCGCCTTCCTCGATTACGACAACGACGGTTGGATGGACATTTACCTGGTCAACAGTGGCCATTGCGATTTCTACAATCCGAATCCTCCCCTGCGCAATGCTCTGTACCGAAACAATCGCGACGGAACTTTTACCGACGTAACCGAGAAGGCCGGGGTGGCCGCTGGTGGCTACGGCCAAGGCGTGGCCGTGGGCGACTACGATGGAGACGGTTTCCCCGACCTGTACGTGACCCAATATGGCAGAAGCATCCTGTATCACAACAATGGAGACGGCACTTTCACCGATGTAACCGAGAAAGCCGGGGTCGCCGCTCCAGGGTGGTCCGCAAGCGCTGTGTGGTTTGACTATGACAACGACGGCCGCCTCGACCTGTTTGTCTGCCGGTTCGTCGACTTCGACAAATCGAAGAGCTTGCCCTGTGCGGCTGGCGACAGCCCCGGGTACTGCGTTCCGCGTCTGTACAAGCCGATGGCCAGTTGGCTGTTTCACAACAATGGGGACGGAACATTTACCGACGTCAGCAAGACTTCAGGAATCGGTAATCACCTGGGCAAGGCGTGGGGAGTGGTTGCAACCGACATTAACAACGACGGCCTCATGGACCTGTTTGTTGCCAACGATACCGTGCAGAACTTTCTGTACGTCAACCACGGCGGCGGAAAGTTCGAGGAAATCGGCGCGCAAGCCGGGGTGGCATACAGCGAGGCTGGTCGCCCACGCTCCGGCATGGGCCTAGACTCGGCTGATTTCAACGAGGACGGCTGGATGGATCTGTTCGTTGCCAACATCGATCACGAGATGTATTCGTTGTACAAAAATAACGGCGATGAGACTTTTGATGATCAAGCTGGAGCCACCGGGATTGCGTCCGCCACTCGGCTGATGAGCGGCTGGGGGCTCAAGTTTTTCGACTATGACAACGACGGCAATCTTGACCTGTTTCTGTGCAACGGCAATCCCGATGACCTGATTCAAGTCGTTCGCAAAGATGTTGGTTACGAAGAACCGATGCTCTTGTTCCATAACAATGGCAAAAGCTTTCAGAACGTAAGCGTGGAGAGCGGTCCCATCTTCGCGAGGCCGCTGTCGGCGCGTGGAATGGCGATCGGCGACTTTGATAACGACGGAGCAGTCGATGTGCTGGTGTCGGTCAACGATGGCGCGCCGCTTCTCCTGCGAAACAATGCGGCCAGGCAACGTCATTGGCTGGGTATCAATCTGGTTGGAACGAATTCGAACCGTGATGCGATTGGCGCGCGCATCACCTATCAGGCTGGGGATCTAAAGCGCCACAGAATGAAGGTTGGCGGTGGAAGCTTCCTTTCTTCGCACGACCCCCGCATCGTGCTCGGCTTGGGCGAGCGCACGAAGATCGACTGGCTGGAAATCAAGTGGCCCCTGCCCGGCGGCGCGACCGAACGCTTCCGTGATCTTCCCATTGACCGCTACATCACGATCGTCGAGGGCCACCCGAAATGGAAGTGATAACAAACGCGTTCCGGCCGTGAGATGAATTTCGAACCCAGACTTGTCGTGATTGTCACCGTCCTTCTAGTCGTGGAAGTTGGCAGTCAGAACCATAATCTGAACACGAACCCAGCGCCGAGCCCGGCACCAACTCAGGCGATGCCGCCTCCGGCAGCATCTGCGGGAAACACGAAGCCGAACCCTCGCGACAACTACGTTGGCGATGAGGCGTGTCGCCGCTGTCATCAAGACAAGGTAGAAACCTTCCACCGAACCGCGCACTACTTGACGTCCAGGCTTCCCGATAAAGATTCGATTCTTGGCAACTTCAACACGGACGCAAATGTTCTCAAAACTTCTAACCCCGATCTGTATTTTCGAATGGAAACAAAGGACAGCGGATTTTTTCAGACGGCGGTACAGGGAATACCACCTTATACAACATCGCGCACCGAGCGCTTCGGTCTAGTGGTCGGGTCAGGAGGCAAGGGCCAAACATTCTTGTTCTGGAAAGGCGATCTGCTTTTTCAGTTACCCGTGTCCTACTGGAAGGAAATTGGCTGGGTGAACAGCCCCGGATATCGCGATGGCGTCGCGTACTTCGATCGACCGGTGATTCCACGCTGCCTCGAATGCCACGGAACATATTTCGAGTCGCTCGCACCTCCCCAGAATCATTACAGCCAGACCGGTTTCGTGGTTGGTATCACCTGTGAAAAGTGTCACGGGCCTGGACGGGCACACGTTGAGCGTTTTGGTTCGAAATCCGCGAAGACTTCCCCGGACTCGGCTATCCTCAATCCCGCACAATTCTCCCGCAACCGGCAGATGGATCTTTGCGCCTGGTGCCACGCGGGTCACGGCGTACCGCTCCTCGCCACGTTTTCCTACAGACCGGGCGAGCCCCTTGAAAAATATTTAGAGTTGCCACAACCCGACCCGAACGCGCCGGTCGATGTCCACGGAAGCCAGGTTGAACTGCTCACGAAAAGCCGCTGCTTCCAGTCATCGACCATGACTTGTCTGACCTGCCATGACGTTCACACCACCCAGAAGGACCCAGCCGCATTCTCCGGACATTGCCTAAACTGCCATAAAGTCGAAACCCATCCAAAGACAGGACAGCCGATTGCGAACAACTGCATTGATTGCCACATGCCGAAGCAGCAGACGAACCTCATCGTCTTTAACTGGAATGGCCGAAAAGTAAGCCCTGAGGTGCGAAATCACTGGATCAAGGTTTATCCAGAGACCAGCGCTCCGGCGCCTATACAACAAAACGAAGCACCGTAATTGCCGACGCGACTGCCTGTGGGCATCATTATGTGACGGAAATGTGTTGGTGGGAACACCGCCGATTTTCCAAGCGGACACCGCGCGACAATCTGGAATAGTTGTTGGTGAGGATCAGGAAGTTGTCTTGTAGTCCACCCACCGTGACCATCCGGCACCTTCTGGCTCAGCATACGACATCCCCTTCGCACCCCGCTTGCCGTTCAAGTGTGGTAGCGAGGGACCGTCCCGAATTACTCTGTCCACGAAAAAGCAACGGAGCAGACCACTTGGACCGC
Source organism: Terriglobales bacterium (assembly GCA_035483835.1). Classification (GTDB taxonomy): domain Bacteria; phylum Acidobacteriota; class Terriglobia; order Terriglobales; family Acidobacteriaceae; genus JABDBE01. Next base: position 23,476 of record DATHPO010000104.1, on the reverse strand, counting down.
AGCTGACTGAACTCTTCCTCAAATGCTTCCAACCGGATAGGTCCCTTTCCTTCCCTGCTGGGCTTCGAAACATTATCCCAGAATGCCCGGGGGCGGCGCGCTTCCGCTGAACTTCATTCGATTCGAATCACAACACTTTCATAGAGCATGCTTCTCCTTAGGAGCTGAGGCAACCCCGGCAGGACCTGAAATAGTTTTATGGAACAAAATGGGACAAAAACTGTCGACGGAAAATTTGTAAGTGATTGAGAAACTTGGTGGAGCTAGTCGGGCTCGAACCGACGACCTCCTCGTTGCGAACGAGGCGCTCTCCCAGACTGAGCTATAGCCCCACGTGTAGGAAGGTACAAAGCGATTTTATCAGTGTTCGCCTGCGTGGGCCAGACGTCTCCCGTGGCTTAGCGCCGCACGACCTTCCCCTCTCCCCCTGCTTCGCGCTATAGTCTCTGTCCGGTCCTTTTGGAGGGCATTCATGGCTACTCATGGCAAACCTGAAAGCAAGGCCAGGAGTTTTGGCCAGAACATCGAGAGCGATCTGTCGTCGAGATTTCTCCGAGTGGTCGAGACTGCGGCCATCGCGTCGGCTCACACCATGGGCCAGGGTGAACGCAAACTGTCGGATCAGGTAGCCACCGAGGCCATGCGTCAAACCATGGACAGCATTCCCATGCGCGGAACTATTGTGATTGGCGAAGGCGAACGCGACGAAGCTCCCATGCTCTACATTGGAGAGAAAGTGGGTGCGGAATTTCCCGATGGCCGCGAGGTCCCCGAGGTCGATATTGCGGTCGATCCGCTCGAAGGGACGAATCTTTGCGCCACCGGAGCGCCCGGAGCCATTACCGTGCTTGCGGCTTCCGAACGTGGCGGCTTGTTGAACGCCCCCGACTGCTATATGGAAAAAATTGTGGTCGGCCCTTCCTGCAAGGACGCCGTGGAGTTGGATGCTCCGGTCGCCGAAAACCTCAAAAACATTGCCAAGCGAATGGATCGCGACGTGGAAGACCTGGTCATTATCGTGCTGGACCGGCCGCGACACGAGAAGCTCATCGCCGATATCCGCGCAGCGGGCGCCCGCATTCGCTTGATCGGAGATGGAGATCTCTCGGCCGGTATCGCAGCCGCCGTCATTGGCACCGGCGTCCACGCGGTTATGGGTTCGGGAGGGGCTCCGGAAGGCGTGATCACAGCTGCCGCCATTCGCTGCTTGAACGGCTACATGCTGGGACGCTTGGTGATCGACAAGCCCGAGTTGGAAGAGCGCATCGCTCGCATGGGCATCAAGGACAAAAATAAAATTTACGAGGCCGAGGACCTTGCTCCCGGCAAGCAGCTAATCTTCGCCGCCACCGGCGTGACCGAGGGCGCATTGCTGAAAGGCGTCCGCTTCTTCGGCGAAGGCACCCGCACTTCGTCGGTCATCCTGACCTACCGCACAGGAAAGGTGCGCTTCATCGACAGCATCCACCTGGAGAAAGGCCCGGATGTAAAAGTGCGCTTCGCGTAAGAAAATCCACGAAAGACCTCCGGGTTGCTTGACCTTATTCATCAAATCATCTAGCATAATCATCTAGATCGTTAAGGAGGTCTGTCGTGCGCACCATAGGGCTCTTTGAGGCTAAGCAGAAATTGTCGGAGATTGTCGAGCGAGCCGCCGAGGGCGAGCGGATTGGAATTACCCGGCGCGGCAAGCTGGCCGCCGTGCTCGGTCCAGCTCGGCCCTCGGCCAATCTCGAGGAAATCTTTAACGGGATCGAAGAAATCCGAAAGCAGGTCAAACGGCCAAGAGGCTTCAGCGTGAAGAGTCTGATCGAGGAAGGCAGAAGATGAAGCGCTTTGTGCTCGATGCCTCAGTTGCATTAGCTTGGCTTGTGGATGACCCCGTGCCTGCCTACGCGCTGCATGTCAGGCGCTCGCTTCGCACCATCCGACCATTAGTGCCGCCGCTCTGGATTCTCGAGGTGGCCAACGTTTTGGCCGTTGGCGAACGACGCGGTAATCTTACGGCTGACCAGGTTGTCCGCGCGATGAGCCTGGTCGAACAACTGCTCGGAGAAACAATCGAGATCATTTCGTCGGTGGTCACTCTTCGGCAAGTTCTGACAACTGCACGTTCCTTCCGCTTAACCGCCTACGACGCGTTCTACCTTGAGATCTCGCGAAGTGAGGGCGTGCCCCTGGCAACTCTCGACCATGCTCTACGTGCCGCGGCTCCGCGGGCGGGTGTTGAGCTTCTTTCCTGATCGAAGAGCCACCCGGACTTCTTTTTTCGATGTAGTGCAAATGCCAGAACCACAAAGGACACGAAGGTGCGCAAAGGACGTTCGCTTCCATAAGCATCTACTCAAACAGTTTCTTCACCTCCGCCGGAACTCTCGGCTCCGGAGGAAAATCCCGCGAGAATCCTTTGAACATCGCGACTGTCTTTTCGGCACGCTTCGTCCCATCATGCACCGCAATCTTGTGTATCTTGGACGGCGAGTAACCTTCCCACAGCGAAACCCCAGCGTAGACGCCGTCTTTACGCAGGATGTAATAAGTCATATCCACGAAACGCAGCTTGGCCATATCACCGTTGTAATTCCGCACAATGCGCTTGAGTGCGTCCAAGCCAGCATCGAGTGGCGACATGCCGTCGCGCATGTTTTCGACAATAGTGTGCGCGCCCGCCACCTTGATGTTCTCTTCCCCGCTGCCCGTCGCGCCCGCCGAGCCCACATCCTGATCCGTATAGCATCCGGCCCCAATGATAGGAGAATCCCCCAAACGTCCCGGCAATTTGTAAGCCAGGCCGCTGGTGGTTGTGCAACCTGAAATCTCACCCTTCGCGTTCAGCGCCGAGCAATGAATGGTGCCCGTAGGCGGAAACAAAACTTTGTGTACCGCTTCCTTGCGCAATTCGGGCGCGATGCCGAGCTGAGCCGCCCGCTCTTCCAGGCGACGAAAGCGTTCCCGCATCATCTCGGATTGCGGTTTGATATCCGGAGGCTGCCAGCGCGGATCGTCCAACCCCGGTCCCCACCAGTCTTCGTTCGAGTGATACTCCTTCCACAGCAGCCAGATCTTGCGCGAATGATCAGTCAGCAAATTCTCACGGGGAAAGCCGACGGCCACGGCAAACCGTTCCGCGCCCTCGCCCACCAGCATCACGTGCCCGGTTTGCTCCATCACAGCTTTCGAAACCAGGGAAACATTCTTGATATTTCGTACCCCGCCGACCGACCCCGCCCGCCGCGTGGGCCCGTGCATGCAGCAAGCATCGAGTTCGACCACGCCTTCCTCGTTGGGTATGCCACCAAGCCCGACGCTGGTGTCATTAGGATCGTCCTCCGGCCCCTTCACCACGCGCAGCGCCGCGTCCAACGTGTCTCCGCCACCAGCGAGGAATGTATACGCGTCGTCGAGATAGTTGAATCCATTGTTCGCACAAACAATAATCGGACGCTTGCCACTCGCCGAGCCTGGCTTAGGATTTGCCGAATCCTGTGCGCCATTCGCAACGCCCGGCAACCCCACCGATAAAGAACCCACCACAGCCGTAGCCAGAAAGTCGCGCCGCGAAACGGTCATCAATCCCTCCAAGAAAGCAAACGTTGGAAAGCGTCCGCCAGAATAGCACGAGCATACGATGCTCGTATCGCTATCGCAGACCGAAGGGGAAACCTGCGATGGTTTACAACTTTGATGTTCGCAATGGAATTGGGACCGGACGCCTGAATGGCCCTCACGCCAGTTGCCGAAGAGCATTGACGTGAGGGCACCGGTGAAAATGTTAGTGGTTGGTAGCAGTCCTGTCGCTTATGGCGTCCGGATAAATCCGTGGGTGGCCCCGGCAGAGTCTGTATAGAGACCCACGATGACACCGCCAGGGTTTATCCCTGTTGCCTCAGTGAAGGCGGCTCCGGGGTAGTCGAACGAGGTGTAAGCGCCATTAAAGAGAAAACCGTGTCCGGCGCCTGAAGCATCGACATAAATCCCTACGATGCTGCCCTCGGCGTTAGCCCCTCCGGCAAACGTAAACGAACTGCCCGGAAAATTAATTGTGGCAAACGATCCGTGGAACCGCATGTAACCCTGGCACTGTGTGGAACATGTTGTTCCAGTTGCGTTTGTGGAAGCGCCAACGACTGCGCCAGAGGGGAGCACGACGCTGCTGGTACTGCTGACTGCGCCGGGTGGATCGAAGGTCGCCGAAAAGACGCCTTTCTTGGACACTAGAAAACTGTGGGTAACGTTGGTAGCACCAAAGACACCGCAGGCAGGGTCGGAACAAGTAGCGCCTGACATTTCACCTGATGGGTTAACGCTACTGATCACGGTACCAGCCGCGCCCGGGTAGTCAACCGTTGTGTATGTCCCCCCACTCAGAACGAAACCGTGGCTGACGCCACCAGCGTCGACATAGGCACCCACAATATCTCCCCGCGGATTGATAAAGTTAACAGTCGTGAACGTGGAACCCGGTGGGTCGAACGGCGTAAATACTCCGTTCCTTAGCGTAAAACCGTGCAGAGCACCGCCAGCCGTGAGAGTGTAACCGCCCACGCTCGTACCCTGCGGATTGGGGCCGCCAATTAGTTCGGTGAGTGTTGCGCCGGGAAAGTTGACCGCCGTATAAGTCTGTGCCCACGCGATTGACGATGTTGCAAGGGCAGCACCGATTGTGCAAATTGCCAAGAACCGAAATACTTTGATCATTGGGATTTATCCTCCTGGTTTTTTCGAAGTGGCGGACCGAAATGCTGGTGAATGCCGGTCCCACGGCTGGTATACGCCGTGAGCGTTGAGTGCAACGTTTGGCCAGGTTGGGATGTTCGTTGTTGACTTGGGAGACTGAAAGCACTTTACTACCGACTCGCCTGCCCGGCCCTCCCGTGACCGTTCAGCCGGTGAAAGAATTCCTTGGTCTGAGCGCAGGACCGTCACAAAAGAAAGGCGAGCAATTTCTGAATACGATCCTGAGCAATTTTCACACAAATACTGTGAAATCCTCAAGCAATGCGGTTGCCATGAATTCCACCAGATTAGTAAACAGAAGACTCTTTCTTAATAACTAGATACAGCGGTTATCGAAGGAGCTGGACGCCAAATATACTGCTTTTTGGAGAACTGTAGCGTCGCTCTACCAACTAATGGAGCCGGCGTCTGATATGAAGTGTCGCAGCCAGGACCGTCGAGAACTCGAATAGATCACGTGGGGACAGCGCCCTGGGCTTTCATTGGCCTCGAAGACCTCAACCAGTTGCGACTTTGGATGGAATCCAAGCCAGATGTCCCCGACCAGCCGCGGTACAAGGAATTTGGCTCGCTCAAGCTTTGTGGCGAAGGCAGATGCCCTAGGACGTTCCTTCTGCCGGGGCAATCGGCCAGGGGGCAAAAGCTTTGACCCGCCGCCAATCCGGAGCCGCAACCGGACCGGCCCAGCATATTCCCGAATGGAAACGAAGCACGAGGCGTCCGGGACTAGTGGGCATTGTCGAATTAAGACGCCGCGCGCAGGCCTCCGCCTTTATTTTGATCGGCGCGGAAGCGTAGCAGGGCTGCGATGTTTCCGGCGCGGTCAAACTCGGGATCGTCCTTTACGTAGAACAATTCAATGTCGCGGCGGATGGCGGCGGGAATGATGGCTTCGGTTACGTCTTCGATTTCGCGGGTCTCGTGGCCGCAGGCCGGGCAATGTCGCACCATATGCGCATCGAGATGTCCGCAATTCGAGCACTGTACCGCCAAATGCGAGAATTTATCGCCGATTAACAAGGTTTGCACCTCCCCCATTTCGAGCGACTTTAACACTCGACGCAGCCCGGTCACGCCGCGGGCGTTGCTCTTGGCCTGGCTGATTGCTTCTCTCGCCAGTTCTTTGCAGCGCTGATCAAGCGATTGGCGCAGAATGCGGCCGGCTTGTTCACGTATCTGCTCATTCGTGATCCGAGTGAGATCGGACGAGAAGTGGCCCAGCAGCCGCTGTTTCACATAAGGATGCAATTGGGGTTCGAGCTCGCGCCAACTGGTCTCGTGGCAGCCGATGATCAGCTTCTCGAACAGTCCTTTCTCGAGAGCCGCGCTTAAATGCTCGGCGACGCTCTTGAAGTGATGCAGGGCTTCGTCGTTGACGCGGCGTTGCGCATGCCCGCCGTCGTATCCTGCGTAACCGTCGCCGCGGCCCTGACGACCGGGAGGCGTGCGGAACATCCCCTCACGCTCTTTGAGTTCATCCAGCCGGAGATCGAAGAACCGCGCCTTTTGGCGATCGACAAGTGCGACCCAAAGACGCGGCTGAGCGCCAAGCAGCAAAGCCAGCGGCTTCAAATGGAACTGGCGGTTCACGAAAAGCTGGGTTCCGGGCAGTTGCGAAGGCAGATCGAACTCGCGCCAGAAATTGCGGCTGCCGCAGGCAAACACGGCTCGAGCGCGCGCCTGGTTACCGTGAAGATTCTCGGCCATTTCCAGGATTCGATTCAAGTCGGCCCGGGTGCTGCCATTCTTGCTGGTCTTCTCCGCCTCGTGCAGTGCGCGGCGAACCAGATCTTTCGCGAGAATAATTTCTTCGTGATGCGATTTGTTCTGCGGGGTGCGCGGCTCGAAATAGAAACTCAGCGCCGCTTCGTCTCCGCTGGCGTGAAATTGAGCTAACTCACGGATGTCTTCGCGGGTAATCATCACGATTTCTCCTGAGTGCTGTCGATAGTTTCAACCTCTTGCGGAAGCCCGGACCAGCCTTTCCGGCTTTGGCTTGAACCGGTTGGCCAGCGGCGCCAAGTGGCGCAAATGTTGGCGCGCCAACTCGATGGAGCTTCGCACCTCGTCCGGCTTGCGGTCGGTAATGACGCCGATTTCATCGAGCGAAAATCCCTCGATGGCGTGCAGGATGAAAGCTTCGCGGTCGGAGCGGTCGGCGCCCTCAAGAGCAAACTGCACCAGCGTGACCATTTCGTCGGAGGAGGCAATGTCTTCAGGCGTAGATGTGCGCCGGTCCGCAATCACGTTTTCCCCGGTCAGAGTTTCGTCCGGCTGATGGAACTGCAGTTCGGGCTCGTCGCTGGCGCGAACGTTGGGGCGACGGGCGGAATCCTCGAGATGAAACGAGAGCAGGCTCTCCGGGCTCCGGGCCGAGAGATCCTCGATGGAGCGCAGCGCCAGACGGTAGAGCCACGGCTCAAGGGCCAGGCTTTCCGGCTTCTCGGCTCCATTGGTCCCGTTGCTGAGTGCGCGCGCGATGGCTTCGTCGATAACTTCTTCTTTGGTGACGGAGTCGGGCTCGATCTCCTCGGCAGTCTCGCGGAAATAGAGTTCGCGCTCGACGAAACGTTCCAGGCGGCCGAGACTGGCATTCACGTAGGTGCGAATGTCATCGGATGACGCGGTCGGAACGCGCACCGCTGCGATGGTGTCCTCAAAGGCAACATGCGACTTGGGGCGGAAATCCGCCACCCGCCGGCGTTGCCACTTGTGCGAGTTGCGCAACAGGTCTTTATGTTTGCTGATCTGCTGGAGCAGGTCGTCAAAGGCCGCCTTCACCGCCGATGCGGCGGTCGAGGCCGATTTCTGCACCGCCATCTGGCCGGAGGGCAAGCGCAAGTTCAGCGATACGGTGGTTCCCTCGCGCGGCGAATTCTGTTCGACAACGCCCTTCAGATGCACCAGCTCCGGGCGGAAAACCTGGAGCCGCTTGCGCAACTTTTCGATCAGGTGGTTGATATCTTTCTCTATGTCTGGAGATTTGCGAACTTTATAGCTGATGTGGACATTCATCTCAGGCCTCGGATCACGGAAGAGATTCCGTGAAGATTTCCGGTTCCTTACAAGCCGATTCTACACCCGCCGCAAGAGGGCAGAATGCAAAATTAAAGGACTCTAAACTAATCACTGTACATTGTGACGATCGCCCTTGCGGAGGCACGGGGGTGAGAGGGACAGTTTAGGACCTAGACCGCGACCGTAACCGACGTCTCTGTCCTGGTCACTGGACGATACAGAGTGTCGCGTTCAATCGGTTCGCGGCCGGCTTCGCGGATCAGGCGTACCAGTTCTTCGCGGCGCATGCTTTGTGGAGTGGTTGCGCCGGCGTCGTGGTAAATCTTTTCTTCGATGACGGTTCCATCGATGTCGTCAGCGCCAAAGCGGAGCGAGATCTGCGCCATCTTGGCCGTCACCATCTGCCAATAAGACTTAATGTGCGGAAAATTGTCGAGCACCAGCCGCCCCACGGCGATCTGCTTGATATCGAGCACGCCTGTGGTCTTCGGCAGATGTTGCAGCGGGGTGTTGTCGGGATGAAAAGCCAGTGGGATGAAAGTTTGGAAGCCGCCGGTTTCATCCTGCAGATTGCGGAGTTTGAGCAAGTGATCGACTCGGTCTTCATCGTTCTCGACGTGACCGTATAGCATGGTCGCGTTCGATTTCAGACCGATCTGGTGAGCCAGCTTCGCGGTTTCGAGCCACTGGTCGCCATCGATTTTGTGATCGCAAATGATGTGGCGCACGCGGTCGGCGAAAATCTCAGCTCCGCCACCGGGCAGTGAATCGACACCCGCGGCTTTGAGTTGCTCGAGTGTCTCGGCAATCGACAACTTGGCGCGTTTCGCCAAGTACGCAACCTCAACCATGGTGAAAGCTTTCAAATGCACCTGCGGGAAGCGCTGTTTCAGGCCGGAAATCAGGTCGAGGAAATATTGAAATGGGAGATCGGGATGCAAGCCGCCGACGATGTGGAACTCCGTGACCGCTTCGCTATAGCCGGAGGCGGCCGTTTGGAAGGCTTCGTCGAGTGCCATCGTATAAGCGCCTGGAGTGTCTTTCTTGCGGCCAAAGGCGCAGAGGCGACACGCGGCCACACAAACATTCGTGGGATTGATGTGGCGATTGACGTTGAAGTACGTCTTGTCGCCATGCATGCGCTCACGCACGAAATTCGCGAGCCAGCCTACAGCGAGGATGTCTCCGGAACGGTAGAGCGCGAGCGCGTCGTCAGCACCCAAGCGTTGCTGGGCGATGACTTTGTCTTTGATGGCGTAGAGTCCGGCATCGTCGGTCTGAAAGGCGTGGCTTTCAAAACCATGACTCCGCGTCGCGGTGCTCTGAAATGGGTGCGCGCTGGACATTAGCTTCGATCATACCGCACCAAAGCGGCGAAAGTCACAGCTTCGATAAGGACACGAATAAGGATATGCGGTAGTGCAGGAAGTAGTGTCTTCCGGGACACAGCGTCTACGCAGAGCCACGGCCTCCGATCCCGGACCCGCTCAAGAAGCGCCATTCCGACGTGGTTGCCGCTGGCAACCCAGTTGCTTCGTTAGTTTAGGTTCGCCGAGGTCTATGATCCAAAAGGCTCGCAAGAAAATCATGCGAAAAACGCTGCTGGCCATTTCGATTGTGATGCTTTTGATTGGCGGTATCGCCGCGGGCCAGAGCCGCGCGCCGGGCAAGAAATTTGACAATCAATACCTGACAGTGACGATCGTGCCCGGATGGACCGTTCGTCCATCTGTAGATCAGAAGTTGAATATCGTCCATGGAAAATATCTTTTATCCATTAATCCGATATTCACGCATGCGAGCGGCGTCACTGGAGGGAGGTTTTCAGAAATCGTGGGCGGAATGCCAAGCGTCGACGCTGTCATGGGAAAGGTAGATGGACCAGCGAGTGGCATCGAATGTGCGCAGACGCCGGCTAAGGGCCTGACCATTACTAAGGCGATGACGTTGAGCAACCTGTATACCGACAGCTCCAAGTCCGAGAATGGCTGCAGTTTACCATCCGGTGGTCAGCCGGTTTGGTTTGGTTCGTACTTCAGTGACGAAGGCAGCGAGAGCGAGTACAGCATTACGCTAACCTATGACACAACCGATGTTAATCGCCTGCCGAAGAAAGGCAGTCCGGAGCTCAGGCACATATTCAGTGATGTGGTCGCGATGCTCAAGACCTTGGATTTGAAGCCACCACTCCTCATTTCGAAGGTCGATCCTCCATCGGCTTCTCCCGGCGCGACGGTCACGATTTACGGCAGTGGGTTTAGCCTTCCAAATTTCAATATCGCCGTAAGCTTCAGCGATTTCCCGAATAATCCGATGCCAGACCCTAAGATAGCCGCGGACGGAAAGTCGCTGACATTCCAGGTTCCTGACTCGATCGACACTATCAGTTGTCAATCGGAACGTATCCTGGTTGGGGGATTCTGTGTCCCAGCGCCCGCGAATCATGTCAATGTCAACGACTGTCCACCGAAGAAAGATGGGTCTACGAATTTCTGCGGTATCCCGATACCGCCTGCGACGTACCAAATTTCTGTAACTGCGGAAGGGTTTGGCGTCAGCAGTAATCCGGTGCCATTCATGGTAGGCGCGCCGAAACCGAGTTCAGTTTCGATTTCGCTTATATATCCCAATTATGGTACTTCAGCGGGCGATACGATTACCGTGGGTGGCAGCGGTTTCACTCCGATTGGCAACACCGTGAAGATCGGCTCCGCGGTAGTCAACGACATTTTCTCCACTGACGGCAACATGATTACATTCCAGGCGCTGGCACCCTCAGGCTTGATTCCTGCGATTCGGATTTACAAAGCTTCCGTCTCGAATGCCAAAGGAGAGAGCAATTCGATAACCTTCGATTACCGATAGAGGAAGTTTTGAAGAAAGCTGCTCGATGTCGTGGAAATTCTCTGGGACGGCGCTGGTAATCCGGGCACTTGTGCGTCCTTCGCTTGGTTCGGCATGACAGGATATGGATTGAGCACGTCAGTGCCGCAGCAGTAAATCTCCCGCCAGGAAAAAGAAGAACACTACCGAGATCACGCCGTTCATGGTGAAGAAGGCGGCGTTGAGTTTTGAGAGATCGTGCGGGGAGACCAGCGAATGTTCATACGTGAGAAGTAGAGCTACGGCTACGACTCCCGCAATTGCAAGCTTTCCCAATCCGAAGACGGTCACCAGGCTGATCAGCAACAGAATCATGATCAGATGAAAACATCGCGAGATCCAAAGTGATTTGCGGATGCCGAAATAGCGCGGCACAGAGTGCAGCCCGGCCTGTTGATCGAAGTCGAAATCCTGACAGGCGTAAAGCACATCGAAGCCGGCGCCCCAGAAAGTAACAGCGGCAGTCAGCAGCAGTATCCGCGGATCGAGCGAGCCGCGGACGGCGATCCAGGCAGCGGAAGGAGCGATTCCCATGGCGAATCCCAAAACCAGGTGGGACCAGCGAGTGAATCGTTTGGTGTAGGAGTAGAGCAGAACCACAGCCAGCGCGAACGGAGAAAGGATGAATGAAAGCCGGTTGAGCTGGGAGGCCGCGAAAACGAATAGAGCGCATGATACCAGCACGAATGTGATGACGAAACCGGGGCTGAGCGTGCCGGCAGGAAGGGCGCGCGTTTGGGTTCGCGGATTGGCGGCGTCGATCGATGCGTCGGCGAGGCGATTGAAAGCCATCGCCGCCGACCGAGCCGTGACCATGGCGAGGACGATCCAGACCAATGCGTGTCCGCTCGGAAGGCCATTCGCCGCCAGCATGGCTCCGCAGAGCGCGAATGGGAGCACGAAGATGGAGTGCTCCCATTTGATCATTTCGAGAGTTACGCGCAGGTTGTGAAGAACGGGCACCGGTAAATTGTAACCCTGGACGCTTTTTGCGAGCACCTTCCCTTACTGCATTCCTTTGTGTACCTTTGTGTCCTTTGTGGTTGATGCCTTAAATGCCATAACCACAAAGGACACAAAGGTCCACAAAGGAAACAGACGGGAGAATCTTTACCATCCTGAACGGTAGCCTTCGCTGCCAATCAGGGGGACGAATCGGCAGCCTTCCATACTCGTGACTACCGGCTGGCCTTCGTGTTTGCGCACCAGTTGTAATTCCTGGGCATGCGCTGGACCCACCGGGATCACCATGCGTCCGCCCTCGCGCAGTTGTTCGAACAGCGGCGGAGGGATCTGCGGTGCAGCTGCGGACACGACAATGGCATCGAAAGGCGCACGATCAGGAAGGCCACGGCTCCCATCGCCGACGAACACTTCCACGTTGTTGAAACCAAGCCGGGCAAGCGTGGCCCGTGCAGCGCGGGCGAGCGCCTCGTGCCGCTCTACGGAGTAAACCTGCCGAGTGAGTTCAGAGAGGAGTGCGGTTTGATAGCCCGAGCCTGTGCCTATCTCCAGAACTGTATCCGACGGATTGAGCGCCAAAGCTTCTAACATGATGGCGACGATGTAGGGTTGCGAGATGGTCTGGCCCTCGCCGATTGGAATCGGGTGATCTTCGTAGACCTGATCGCGATGCTCCTCGGAAACAAATTCGTGACGCGGAACGCGAAACATCGCCGCGAGCACGCGCTCGTCCCGGATCCCACGACCGCGCAACTGCGACTCAACCATGCTCCGGCGTTGCGTGAGGAAAGAATCGATTTGGGTCTCTGGGGCCACGTTTCGTGGCTTCTAGAATAGCGCGAATCTTCAGCCGAGCTCGAGCATCATGTTTAAATTACGTTCCTGACGGTAGTCTCGGAGGGCACGACTTATGTCGTGCCCTCCCCTGAGTTATTTGTCAGAACAGTTTCTAGTACCATGCATTCAAAACCTTCGAGGATCAAACAGTGAGTGACGAACGATATGCTCCGGGTTGGCCAGGGATTCCACCGCGCTGGACTTCGAGCGCGAAGAGTAGCGCAGGCACGGCCCTGAATCAGCACAGCCGGGTTTGGTTCACCACCAGCCACGGCATCCTGAACGAAGTTTATTACCCTCGTGTGGACCAGGCTTGCACGCGTGACATGGGATTGATCGTCACCGACGGCACAAGCTACTTCTCCGAAGAGAAACGTCATTGCAAGTTTGAGAACATCCCGGTCGCGCCCGGGGTCCCTGCTTTCGAGTTGATTAATACGGAACTGCAGGGACGGTACCGGATCGAAAAGGAAGTGCTGACGGATCCGTATCGTAACGTCGTGCTGCAGAAGATTCGCTTCATTCCGTTCCGGGGAACGCTCGCCGACTACCATCTATATGCGGTGCTGGCGCCGCATCTTGCCAATTGGGGATTCGGCAACACCGGGTGGGTGGGAGATTACAAGAGCGTCCCCATGCTCTTCGCGGAGCGGGATGACTGCGCCTTGGCCTTTGCTTGCTCGACTCCATGGAAGAAGATGAGCGTGGGCTTCGTCGGAATATCCGACGGCTGGCAGGATCTTTCGCAAAATTTCAAGCTCACGTGGGACTACACCCGCGCGGAGAACGGCAACATTGCCATGACCGGAGAGATCGACCTGGCGGCGTGCGAAGGGGAGTTCGTGATCGCTCTAGGTTTCGGCGGCATCTGGTCAGAGGCTGGGCAACAGGTGCGAGCCACCTTGCTCGACTCCTACGACGAACTTCACAAGCATTACGTAGGGCAGTGGGAAACATGGCACGAAGGTCTGATGAAATTGGATTCCATCCCGCGTGAACGAGACCTCTACCGCGCCAGTGTAGCGGTCTTGCGCACCCATGAGTCGAAAGACTTTCTGGGAGGCGTGATCGCGAGTCTCTCCATTCCGTGGGGCTTCAACAAAGGCGATGAGGATCTTGGTGGATATCACCTGGTCTGGCCGCGCGATCTGGTGGAAACCGCGTTCGGATTCCTGGCCGCGGGCGCGGAGACCGACGCAGTTCGAGTGCTGCGATATCTTGAGTCCACGCAGGAGGCCGACGGACATTGGGCTCAGAACATGTGGTTAGATGGGCGTCCTTACTGGATGGGCCTGCAAATGGATGAGGCGGCGTTTCCTATTCTGCTGGTGGACTGCCTGCGGCGGAACTGCCCGTCTACGCTGGGCAACTTGAAGCGCTGGTGGAATCTGGTTCGTCGCGCGGCCGGGTTCCTGGTGTGCAATGGGCCGGTTACGCAACAGGATCGCTGGGAAGAGGATGCGGGCTATTCGCCGTTCACGCTGGCGGTCGAGATCTCGGGTTTGCTGGCGGCAGCGGATATTGCGAGTGCGGTCGGAGAGAAGGCCATCGCCGGGTACCTGCGGGAGACGGCGGACAATTGGAATGACAACGTCGAGCGCTGGACCTACGCCACCAACACGGATCTCGCGCGGCAGATCGGAGTGGAAGGCTATTACGTCCGCATCGCTCCACCGGAAACGGACTGCGCGCCGTCACTGACTGAAGGATTTGTACCCATAAAGAATCGGCCACCGGGAAAGAGTTCGGAGGCAGCGACTCATATGATCAGCCCGGACGCGCTGGCACTGGTGCGATTCGGTTTGCGAGCTGCAGACGATCCGCGAATACTGAACACGATCAAGGTAGTTGACGCGCTGTTGCGGGTGAAGTTACCGCAAGGCCCTTGTTGGTATCGCTACAACGGCGACGGCTACGGAGAACATGAAGATGGATCGCCATTCGACGGCACCGGGATCGGTCGGCCGTGGCCATTGCTCGCGGGCGAACGCGCGCATTACGAAATAGCCGCCGGACGTCCCCAAGTCGCCGAAGAGTTATTGCGAGTGATGGAGTTTTCCACCGAGGGAGGACGCCTGATCCCGGAGCAGGCCTGGGACGCAGCAGATATACCGGAGCGAGAATTGTTTGCCGGAAAACCCACGGGCTCGGCATGTCCGTTGGTGTGGGCGCACTCGGAATACATCAAGCTCCGACGCTCCCTGCGAGACCGAACAGTTTTCGATCAACCACCTCAGACGGTGGAGCGATACTTGGTGGGAAAGGGGAAATCAACATACTTTGCATGGCGCTTCAACAACAAATGCCGAACCATGCCGCAGGGCAAGAAGTTGCGGATTGTACTCACCGCTCCAGCGATGGTGCATTGGAGTTTCGACAATTGGCGGACGCCGCAGGATATCAACACCGGCGACACAGGCTTGGGCACCTGCGTGGCGGACCTGCCAACAGACCGATTGTCCGCGGGAAGTGAGATCGTCTTCACGTTTTATTGGCTGGAAGAACAACGGTGGGAAGGCACGGACTATTCCGTGACCGTGGAAAGATAGGTGGTCCTTTGTGAGATCCCCGAGTAAACTTGCCATCAGCTGCCTGTGTAAACCAGTTCCACTACGGTGCAATCGTCGTTCAGGGGCGTGCCGCCGCAGAAGGTAGAGATCGCGGTAAAGATTTGTTCTAACGATCCGGTTTTGGCGGCGAGCTCCAGGCGCGAGTCTTCGAAGAAATCTCCCCGCGAATTTTCGGCTTCGGTCACGCCGTCCGTCACCAGCACCAGCCGATCACCCGCTTTCAATTGACAGTGATCGCTTTCGTACTTGGCATCGGGCAACAATCCCACAGGAAGATTGCCGTGGGCGGGCCTCCACACTTCTCCTTTGGAAACCACCAGCGGCTGAACGTGCCCGCAATTCACATACTCCAGGTCACCACTATCGCGGACGCGGGCGATGATCACGGTCGCGTACTTCTCCCCAATATTCTTGTCGGTGAAGAAGCGATTCACGGCGGTCACGATCTCGGTCAGGGGCATACCGGCTGTGAGCTGCGAATAAATCATTCCTTGCAAGGTGGACGCCAGCAAAGCTGCGGAAACTCCCTTGCCGCTCACGTCGGCCAGCACAATGGTCAAGCCCTGGTCGGTGTTGACCGCGTCGAAGAAGTCACCACCAATCTCTTTACAGGAAAGGTTTCTTCCCGCCAACTTGGCGAATGGAACCTCGGGAATCGTAACTGCCATGAGACGTTGCTGAATGGAGGCCGCGATTGCCAATTCCTGCTGATATCGGCGGCCGGCTTCTTCGGCTTGCACCAGCCGGGCGTTCTCAATGAGCGAAGCAGCTTCCGTCGCGATGGCATGGAGAATGTCGTTGCTCACCCCAGAGATGTCACGCGAGGCGAAGCGCGAGTCGACGTACAGGGCCCCCATGACTTCGGCGGAGGGCGCGGCTGCGGGAGCATCGGCGTCGCGAGTGGCTTGCACCTGCGGCTTGCGCAAGGGAACGCAGATCACGGTGCGGAGATCGTAGGCCACGATGCTCTTGCGTCCGGTAAGGTCAGCCGACCGACTGGTATCGGTGAGGACGAATTCGGAGTTGGACTTTAATGCATCATCGAGGATCGAGTGTGAAATCGTCTTGTCATCCAGCAGGGGCTCACCCTTCGAGTTGCGTCCCGCAGCGAGCCGCAGTTCCCCTCGGGCATTCTTCATGTAGACGTAAGCCCGCTCAGCCCGGGTCAGCTTCAGGGTTACGTCCAGCAGGGTCATCAGGATTTCGTCGAGCACACCAATCGTGTTGAGCTTGCGGGCCGCTTCGAGAAACAGAACCAGCTTTTCCAGGTCCGTGGTCTCGTCCGAGATGTGCATCCCGGAGATCTGGCTCAGGAACTCTCGGGCAGAATTGGTGGTCCCGTGCCGCGGATTGAAGATTACGTAAGCAACCTCACGAACTCCGAACTCCAGCCGGTCGTTGCGCTCGAGAGTTTTGCGGTCCACCCGTTCGCCGTTGACGAACGTCCCATGCTTGCTGCCCAGGTCCACGATGCTGAACACACCGTTTTCCGAGATGATCTGGGCGTGATCCCGCGAGACACGAGGGTCCGCGATCACCAGATCCTTATCGACCTTTCGGCCCACGCCGAAAGGGCTGTGGTCGAGATTGATAACCCTCTGTTCGTTTCCCTGGACAAATACAAGGGTGGGGAACACTCCCGAACCGGTTCCAGAAGAAGGGCCAATAATGGTTTGGAAATCCATGCAGTGCCAGCAAAGCTCCTTAAAGTCGCTACAGGAATAATGACAGCATCGAAGGCCGGTGGGAAGAGGCTAAGAAGTTTACACCAGCAGACCGTAAACGGCGGTGGCTGCGCTTCAATTTCAGGCCGCGCCGCGATGGAACGTAGCAATCGCCTCCTGCTCGCTGTCGTAGACCTCGAACACCGTAACCAATTTTGTAATTTGCAAGACATCCCGCAAGCGCTGGCCCAGCCCGGTCAGCTTGATTTCAGCGCCGGCGGCACGCGCGGAGGAATAAACGCCAACCAGGGTGCCGAGGCCGCCGCTGTCGATATAGGTCACGCCCGAAAGGTTGAGCACGACCTGGCGAGTGGATGCCAACACGCGCTTGAGACCCTCGCGGAGTTCGGTGGCCTCTTCCCCAAACATGATGCGGCCGTGACATGACACGATCGTGACTCCGTCGGCTTGCCGTGTCTCAATCTTCAGAGTCATTCGATCCTCCGGAAACCTCGGGTGCCCGAGAAGCCTAACGCGGGCGGCGCGGGAATGCAAGTTCAGGTACTTTGCGGCCTGCCCGAGTGCGCGTAGCTGCCGTCAATTCTCGGCCCTCGCGAACTCGCGGAAGCCAACCGCAAGCAACACAGCCACGGCAAGAGGAATTGCGAAGCTGGTCCACATTGGCCAAGCCCAGGCTTTCTGTATGGCGTCCATGGGCAGGCGCAACGAAGCCAGCGTGAGTGTGCTTGCGGCCAGCCAGGGCCAGAAAATCAGCAGCCCGCAAACCATGAGGAGCATGCGCGACATGCGGTTCTTATGCCAGAGAAGGTGCCAGTGCCTCGCCAACAGCAAGATAGCTGGCAGCAAGAGGATCTGGTTATAGGGGGCCGCTTTGGGGACGATGACGACAGTTATCGCGAGAAGAAGTCCGAACATCAAGTTGAAAATGTTTGAGTCATTCGAAGCTCGCCGGAATTTCCAGGCGGTTACTGCAAACGCGACCACGATCAGCGCCGCGAGCAGTCTTCCCCACTCCGGCGTGAGCAAGACGTCCAGCACCGATCCGGCGCCGTCGTCGTATTGCCGGTAGGCCGTGATGGCCCCGCGAAAACGCCCGATCCAGCCCGGCAGCACGTACTCGGCGCTCGCAAAGAGAACGCCGATGGTCACGACGAATCCCCATATCAGATTCTGACGATGACGCCAATCACTGAACGCCCACAAAAGAAGCCAGCCCACCAGCGGCAACAACAACTGCGGCTTGATGGTCGCAAGTGCCAGGAAAATTCCCGCGAACGCGAGATATCCTTCGGCGAGCAGCAGAGCGCATCCCGCGATCAGCCCGGCAACCACCAAGCTCAACTGTTGCAGCCTGATCCCTTGCAGTACCTGGAAACTGCCCAGGGTGAGTGCGATCAGGATTGCCATCACTGTGATTGAAGGACGCCAGCGCAACGTGCGCAACCAAAGCAACACTGTGGCGGCGGTCAAGGCCACGAGGAACCATCGAAATCCGCTCTGAACAGTGGGGAACGGAGCACCGATGGTCGGCGCAAGAAGAAACACTACGAACGCCGGATAAGCAAAACCCTGCTGATCTTTCGGGTCCGACGGGCGCGCGGCATCTAACTCTCGCCCGTAATAGCCGATCTGAATCTCGCGGGTAAGCTCAGGGCTGTAAGGATCGCGATGATGCAACAGCAACTCTCGCGCACCGAGCCAGCGAGGATACAGATCGGAAAGATTTCCACGCGGCGTTCCATGAAGGGCAGCTTCAGCTCGCTGATGGGGAATCAAAATGTGCTGCACGTAAAACCACATGCTTCCCGCGAGAAGCAGTGCCAGAGCCAGACCGAGTTTGGAATTCTTGCCCATGGTTCACCGACGATCAGGGAGAGCCCCTTGAAGCCTCCGTTCGAGAGTCAGACAAGAAACCATGGTGCCCCCGATCAGCGTCCATGGGACAAGTGGGGAAGCCCACACGGCTCTCAACCCGAATCTGAGTAGAGCGATCCATCCCAGCAGCAGAAGACTACCGTTCAAGAGTGGTATAAGCCTGTGCCGATCTGTCCATGGAATTTTCAGGGCGCACCCAGCGTGGATCATCAGCGCAAACGGGAACGCCGCTATCAAGTCGATGAAGTAGTGTTCACCCAAGCCTAGAGTCGAGAGCACTGTACCCGCTAGAAATAAGAGCAGGAAAAGCTTCGTCCAATGCGAGAGTCCTTCCGCGTACCACCACGCGAGCACAGCCCACGCCAAGTGCAGCGACGGAAAAGCATTTCGAGCACCAGAGACCAGCAGGGGCTGCACCAGCATTTCTTTGAACTGCAGAGCTGAGGGGGGTGCGAAGGGAAACCTCGATCCGAAGAGGTAAATGGGGCCACATGCCGGAAACAGATTATAAAAAACAACGGCGACAGGACCAGCCATGAAAAAGCCGAGAAAGACAGTCATTGCGGCGCTCCGGCGCCGGACCAGTTGCTGGGCGTAAACCAGCATCACGGGAATGGGAAGCGCAAGGTAGAAAAGCAAGGCGATTCGAGTGAGCCATCGCGACCGCAACACAAATTGCCCCGCCTTGAAGCTCGGTTGCACACCCATGCTAGCGTCGAAGCTGTAAAGAAACATATCAAGCGTCTTCGGGTGCAGTCGGCCGGTAATCGCAAGCGGCGCCGAACCTACATATCCAAGCAGAACAAACAACAACGGGGGCAGGAATGCGTAGTGCAACCGTTCGCGATCTTCTTCGTTCGCACTCCAGATTCTTTGCCACGCCAAAAAAGCAAGACTGCTCACTCCCAACAAAGCCAGCGCCGGCGCGATTCGCAATGGCACTCGGAGAGCGGTGCATTGCAACAGGATTAGCAGTGCGGCTGCGACAAGAACGTGCAGGGCCTCCACCAAAGGCCGGACGTAAAGAAAAACTATCGATGTGCAGGCCAGGGTAATTGAGAAAAACAGATCGGTTGCGCACTGATCGCAAAAGTTTCGGTTCAGCGCAACAGCTGCGACAATGACGATCACGAACCCTGTTGCTGCCCACCGCATACGCTCGTTCACGCTGCTGCTCCCGCCCCACAGCTGCGCAAAGACATTTGCCCGGCAATCCCAAACAACAGCGACAAAACGGCCCAACCCATCAGTGCCAGCCGGTTACCCCGCATCAACAGGACCAATTGAAGCGGCGAGAAGAACAATACCGCGATCGCCCCAGCAGTAAGAAAATCGGGCCATCCACGAAACCTGCCCTTGCCGAGCAATTCGTTCGCAAGCAGCACGATAGGCAGCATCAGCAGGCTCAGGTCGTACCCCAGGGTGTGATAGCTGATGAGTACCGTCGCAACCGCTCCCAAGGACACCTTCAAGTCAAAGAGACCTGCTCCCGCGAAGCAACGCCATGCCGCGAAGATGAGCACTGCCGCCGACAACGCCAGCGTGACCACCCCGGCGTAGGAATCGCCATGCAGAAGCAAGTACAAAACGCCTCGCAGATTCGGCATGTCCGAAGGCATGATCGCACCCCGCGCCATCGTGTCTTCCAAATGCAGGACGTAGCGTGGGTATTGCAGCAACGCTTCCCTACCCACAAGAACAATGGAAACTAACACCAACGCCGCTCCAATCGGAACAAATCCATATAGGACCTTTTTCTTTCCCTGCACCAGTAAGAGGAAAATGAAGGGCAGAATGAGGTGAGGCTTGAACAGCCCAAGTGCAAGCCAGCCCCCGGCCAGGGCGTCGCGGTTCTTTTTCAGGCAAACGAATGCGAGTGTGTAGAGGAACAAAAGCAGGATGGCATCCTGTCCCTGAAGCAGGGTGAAAAAAATCGGAAAGAAACCCAAACTGGCTAGGACCCAGAACGGCCTCGAATAATTTTGAAGATGCTGCAACTCCGGCTGTAGCAGGAATGGCAAGCTAATCAGCATAGCTAGATTTGCCAGCGCCCACAGCGCGAACGCGAAGGGATAAGAAACGTAAGTAAACGGGGCGAAAAAAGCTGCCTCGAAGGGTGGGTGATTGTAAGGCAGTGCGTCGAGGCGAATAGCGACTTCAGGAGAGAACTCGCGTTGCACCTGGAATTGGGTGATGTTGTCGTAGAGTTGATGTCCGAGTCCCGTTCGCAGAATCGTTCCCGCGCAGTAGTAGATGGAGAAGTCCGAGTATCCCTTGCGGACTGACTCTCGAACGCTCCAAAAGACCGCGCCGTGGATCATCACTATACCGGCCAAGTAGAGGAGAACAGCGGATTTCAGTTTCGCGGCTTGCATGCTTGAAGAATTACAGATCCTCGCTTCCGCTGGGGACGACAAACTCTTGCCTAAGAAACACTCCTCCAGCAGGGCGAGGCGATTTTATACCGTGGGGCGGCGGGCAAGGTATTATCTTCGGACTGGTGATGGAGTTCCTCCAAACGCGGTGCATCTTTGTGGCCATCCTTGCGTTGGGTCTTTTCACCATGGCCGCGCGCAGCGTCACCGATCCTGATGTGTGGTGGCATCTTCGCACCGGACAGCTCATCGTTCAAACGCATAGAGTTTTCCATACTGATCCTTACTCCTTCACGCGGTTCGGACAGCCCTGGGTCGATCATGAATGGCTATCCCAGGTTTTAATGTTCGGTTTGTATCGGCTGGCGGGATGGGGCGGACTCATTACGGGATTCGGCGCCGTCATCGCAGTAGCGTTCATGGTAGTTTTCCTGCGTTGTCCGGGGCGTCCTTACGTCGCTGGGGTGCTTGTGCTATTGGGAGCTTTCGCGTCGGCTCCGAGTTGGGGTGTTCGTCCGCAGATGCTTACATTGCTGCTGGCCAGTGTGCTTCTCCTGATCCTGGAGCGCTCGTACCATCATCCCAAGCTTCTGTGGTGGACACCTTTGCTGATGCTGCTTTGGGTAAATCTTCACGCGGGATACGCAGTCGGGCTCGCGCTCATGACATTATTCCTGGTTGGCGATGCTCTGGACGTAGCCTTTGGTTTTGAACTAGGGACTCCAGCCCGCGCTCGTTTTCGCGCCCTGACCTTGGCGGTTGTGGGCTGTGCCGCGGTCGTCCCCCTGAATCCGTATGGGGTCGCACTATATGCTTATCCGCTCGAGACGCTTCTTTCGCGGGCCATGCAGAGTTATATCGGCGAGTGGCTTTCGCCCAACTTTCACCAAGCCAGGTATCTGCCGACGCTCGCATTATTCCTCGGGACGGTCGTCGTAGCCGCGCTTTCGCCCAGACGGTTGCGTCCGCGAGAAGCTCTGCTGTTATCCGTGACGATGTATGCGGCGCTGCGTTCGGTAAGGCACATACCGATTTTTGTACTAGTTGCGATTCCTATCCTGAGTGCGATGGCGCTGCCCTGGCTGCAGGAGTGCGGGATTGCAAAGTGGTTTGAATCGAAGCCAGCCGGTATGACCCCAGTCAAGACTCTCGTGAACGCAGTCTTGCTGGCTGGCCTTCTCGTTTTCCTGGTTGTGCGGGTGCATTATGTCACGCGCCGACAGCCCGAAACGGAGGCAAAAGAACTTCCCGCAACCGCAGTTTCGTTTATTGCTGCACAACGTCCGCCTGCTCCAATACTGAACCACTACAACTGGGGCGGATACTTCATCTGGAGGCTGTATCCGGACTATCGAGTCTACATCGATGGCCGAGCAGACGTGTATGGCGATGCCTTTATGGACGACCTGGCCACGACCTACTATCTGAAAGGCGATTCGTGGCGGAGTCCATTTGAGAAATGGGGAATCCGAACCGTGGTTCTGCCGCCGGATGCTCCCCTGGTAACGGCGTTGCGCGCCTTGCCCGATTGGGAAACGATCTATGCAGACCCTCAGGCTGTGGTTTTGACCAGGAAAGCTCCTTAAAGGGGTTTTAATCTAGGTTCTCCCTTGAGCTGACCACGATACCCGAAGAAACCGGGGAAAGATCCCGGGATTCGCGCTGCTTGGCCCACAAAACACGTACTTTCAGAGGCCGAGACCCTTATCCGCGTGTCCTCTGGCTGCCAATACCTAAGAAACTATGGTCACTTCCGGGAGGCCAAGGCGTGCAACAAATTGTCGCTCTGACGAGATGCCTCGGGTATGATGGTGAGGGGAATTGAGGGCGGCTACCTTCTTCCCCGTAAACCTTTGATTCGAAAAAAGCAAGTCTTTGGCGCAGCAGGACGCAAGTGCGCATAGAATTGCACAGCACCAGGCAAGGAGTGTCTTCTCCTCGGCTTGGCGCATGGAGGTAGAGAGATGAAGAATGTTTTCCGGGTGCTATGGTCGGAGGATCAGGGACAAGATATTGCCGAATACGCAGTCATGCTGGCGGTAATCCTGGTCATCGTTGTGGGTACAATCCGTCTCATCGGTGCTAACGCAAACAATGTCTTCTCTTCCGTTGCCAGTTCAATCTCGCAATAGTGCGTGCGGAACCGCTGTGAATGGTTCGCGAGTTCTCGTGATGGAAAGCGCAGATCGGCTGTCCGGTTGTGCTTTGGCCACCGGGCCGTGCCCGAGGCGTTCAACACGAGATTTCGATTCCTGAGGAGCAGTGATGAATCGCAACCGGCTCTTGTTAATCGGATTTATCGCCTTGGCACTGGGCGCGTTTGTGAGCCTTGTTGTCTATCGTAATCTGCAGTCCAGGGCAGGATCCAAAGCTCCACCGGGCGAAGAGGTGGTAGTCGCGGCGGACGATCTGCAGGTTGGGACGAAGATCGAAGACAAGGATGTCCACTTGGTCCACTTCCCCAGTGGCGAGCTGCCTGCAGGTGTCTTTCACCAGAAGAACAAGGTGGTGGGCCGAGGCATAGTGCTGCCAA
>DATHPO010000103.1:0-2680 GCA_035483835.1 Terriglobales bacterium | reverse complement strand
GGAGGCGCGAAGCACCAACCAGGGCACTTCACTGATAGAAGCTAGTCGCCATGGCCTGCGGCGATTGCAGCTTGCGCCGCCCGTTCACCCTTAGAGCGGGTAGCGAGCAGTTCCAGCAGCATGGCGTCGCGCTCTCGTTCGAGTTCTTCGATCGAGCGGCCATTGGCCTCTTTCAACACGCCATCCATGATCGTTTGCTTCACCTCGGGACTGAAGTCCGTGATCTTGCCGAGATCTTTCCACCAAGTCGCTACAGGGCCAGAGAGGTGCTCCATGAAGTGCCGAATGCCGGCTTGACCGCCTGCGAGGTGAAACAACAGATTTGGTCCCATCACTCCCCAGCGGAGCCCCGGTCCCCAGCACACCGCGGCATCTGAATCCGCAACATCCAACACACCTTGCTCGATGAGATAGACGACTTCACGATACAGCGCGGCCTGCAGGCGGTTTGCGACGTGGCCTACAACCTCTTTGCGAAGACGGATGGGTTTTTTGCCGATCGAGGCGTAAAACGAGATTGCACGGTCAACGGCTTGGGGTGAAGTTTTCGCACCTGCTACCACCTCAACTAAAGGAATCACATGCGGAGGATTGAAAGGATGACCGATCACGCAGCGTTCCGGGTGCTTACACGCCGACTGCATCACGCTCATGGTGAGCCCAGACGAACTCGATGCAATGATCGAATCGGGAGGAGTAGCCGCGTCCATATCCGCGAACAGCTTGATCTTGAAGTCCTGGCGTTCCGGCCCGTTCTCCTGGACAAAATCGGCATCCGATAACGCCTTTTTCATGTCGAGCGTGAACTTGAGATTGTCGCGCGATGCGTTTGGTGAGAGCCCAATGATTGTGAGGTCCTTCCAGGCGGCGTCAATGTATTGGCGCAGGTTTGTTTCCGCGTTCGGTGCCGGGTCTGTCGCGGTAACGTTGAATCCGCGTGCCAAGTACAAGGCCGCCCAACTCGCGCCTATCACGCCGGTACCCACAATCGCTATGTTGCGAATCTCTTTGTTCTTTGCCATATCGTTCTCCTTGAGTTGTGCTTCGTTCTAATTAAATATTCTTCCCTCGAAACTCCTATTTGCTTGCGACCGCCGCTTTGGTGGCGCCGTCGGTGGCTGGCTTTCCTGGTTCCGACCCGTGGTGATTCACGATCAACCGGGAACCTCGCTGGCCAGTCACGTAGGTCCACACCCATTGCAGGAAGACAGTCAAGCGGAGACTTGATGTCGCCAGAAACTGCAGATGGACGCCCGCCCACGCGAGCCACGCACTGAATCCACTTACTTGAACTTTTCCGCTTTGCAGCACCGCAAAGCCCTTGCCCACCACGGCCATGCTGCCCTTATCAAAGTAGCTAAACGGGCCTGGTGCGGGTTTGCCGATGATGCGGTTGTGAATCACTCTTGCCGTGTAGCGCCCTTGCTGCATTGCCACTTGGGCAACGCCCGGCAAGGGTTTGCCGTTTTGATCGAGAGACGCTGTGTCACCGATCACGAAAATCTCGGAGTGCCCGGGTATCGTGAGGTCATTCTGGATTCGCACTCGCCCCGCGCGGTCTGTCTCCACTTGCAACCACTTACCTGCGGGCGAGGGAGCCACACCGGCGGTCCAGACTACCGTCTTGCTCACAATACGTTCGCCTGCCACGACGATGCCGTCCTCATCAATCTGGTCCACGCTGTGGCCAAGGCGGACCTCCACGCCCAAGTTCTCCAGTCGCTGCCGCGCGGCTTTGGAAAGCTTTTCGGAAAAGGGCGGCAGAACTCGCGGGGACATGTCCACCAGCACAATACGAGCATTAACCGGATCGATCCGCCGAAATTCGGATTTCAGCGTGCTGCGCACCAGGACGGCGATTGCCCCGGCCATTTCAACCCCCGTCGGACCAGCGCCCACTAGAATGAAAGTCAGCAAGTCGCGGTGGCGAGTCGGATCGTCTTCCGCTTCCGCTTGTTCAAACGCTTGCAAGATCTTGTTGCGGATTGCCTCCGCATCCGCGAGGCACTTTAGCCCCGGTGCAAACTTCGCAAATTCGCTGTGGCCGAAATAGCTGTGAGTAACGCCCGTTGCCAAAATCAGGTAGTCGTACGCAAGCGGGACATCCTCGCGGTCGGCGTCGGTGACAAAGACGCGTTTCTGGGTCTTGTCCACTCCCGTGACTTCTCCGAGGATCACCGTGGTGTTTTTCTGATTCCTTAAAATCGCGCGAATCGGAGTAGCGATCTGACCGGGAAACAGAGCCGACGTCGCCACTTGGTAAAGAAGCGGCTGGAACAGGTGGTGGTTGGTGCGATCGATCAACGTAATTTCGGCGGGCGTGTTCTTCAGAGCCTTGGCGGCGGCTAGTCCACCGAATCCCCCTCCAACAATGACTATCTGTGGTAGCGCCATATATTCCTCGAATCAATTCAGCCGATCTAAGAACGAGAGCATGCGCAGGCTCCGATGACTTCCACTACTTTGTCGACGGTGTTGCCCACTCCAGATTGCTTCGCCAGGAGTCGCCACTCGACTTGCCTCAGTCCGCCGCGCTTGATGCCTGTTGCCGCCGGGGGATCGTGCCGCTAACACGCAGGCCTTCGATGTCGTTCGTCGTGAAGCCCAGTTCTTTTAGCACCTCGTCGTTATGCTCGCCGATTCCTGGCGCGCGCCTCGCGGGTAGTTTAGTAACACCGTG
>DATHPO010000102.1:0-43394 GCA_035483835.1 Terriglobales bacterium | reverse complement strand
ATTCGAAACCGGCTGCGCCAGAGGCAGTCCTGCGTTGGTTCAAGTTTCGTCATAGATCCCGGGGATTCCTGGCGAGGAGACTAATAAAGCAATGAAAACAAGCGTGCGAGTGCTGGCGCTCATGGCGGTCGGCGTACTGTTATTGTCTGCTGCCGGCTGCGACAAACTGCGGGCGCGTGACCAACTCAACAAGGGAGTCGGGTCCTACAAGAGTGCCCGCTATGAAGAAGCCATCAGCCATTTCCAGCAAGCGGTCACGCTCGATCCCGCTTTGGTGAATGCCCGCCTTTATCTGGCGACGGCTCTGGCAAACCAGTACATCCCGGGCGTGGACGCAGAGGACAACAACCGCATCGGCCAGCAAGCGATCGAGGAATACGAAAAGGTCCTGGCCGCGAACCCCAGCCGGGATCAGAAGATCACTTCCCTCAAGGGAATTGCTTCTCTCTACTTCAACATGAAGAAGTTGGACCAGGCCAAGCAAGCGAACCTTAAAGTGGCCGAGGCCGATCCCTCGGACCCCGATTCGTACTACTCGATCGGCGTGGTGGACTGGACCCAGACCTATCAACCGCGCATGGAAGAACGTGCCAAGCTGGGCATGAAGCCGGACGAGCCCTTGAATGCCAAGGATAAGAATCAAAAGAAAGTCTGCGACGAGCTCAAGCAAAAGAATTCTGCCAACATTCAAGAAGGTATAACTGCACTGAATAAGGCGCTCGAGTTGCGCCCGGACTACGATGACGCGATGGCATACCTGAACCTGATGTACCGCGAAAAAGCGGACGTAGAGTGCGACGATCCCGCGGCCCGCGCCGCGGATCTGAAGACGGCGGATGAATGGGTCGACAAGACCATGGCCGCAAAAAGGGCGAAAGCCGAAAAGCAGGCTGCGGCCCCGGGTGGAATCAGCCTGGATCAACCTAAATGACATCGGCATAATAATTTAAGATCAACCTAAGTAAGATTGGCCTATATAAATTCGTTTAAGCAAGAATTTCTGGTGAATCCGCTTTTTGGGCCCTGGCACTCGGATCGCTGCTTAACGTTCCCGTTCATGCCCGTCACATCGTCTGCGAGGTCGATCGGCGGCCTGGTAAATAAGCAACTGACGTAGGAAATTCCTCATCCATTAAGCTGGCGGGCCCTATGTACGTGTTGACTCTCAATCCGGGTGAGTCCGCTTTCGTCCGCTGTACTCTTTGCGAGAACTTGAATCTCATGGTGACCAATGAGAAAGAGAGCGACGTAAAACTTCAGTTCAACACCAAGGACGATCAGCTGGATGCGGAGTGTGCGCAGTGCAAAGGACATTACTTCTGGACTCCCGGCTCCGTCGCCATCGTCAAGCCCACCGAGCACTCAAACTAAAGCACGGGCACCCTGAGACCAGTGCCTTCCGTCACCTGATGCGGCTCACCCAGCCCGGTAACATGGACCTTAGCGACGTTTGGGGAGAAAGCGCATGAAATGGAAGATTGACCGGATTATCAGCGTGGCGACACTGGCCGCCTCCTTGATAGCGATATTCCTGGTGTTGAAGAAACCGCAGCCGGTGGCGCCGGTGCAATCTCCCGCCGCAGCGGCTGCAAATGTCCAGTCACTGGAGAAAAAACTGGAGCAGTTGGAACAGCCGAAAGATCCCGGCCAAGCTCCCGCCCAGGTTCGCTTCAACTCGGATGAGATCACGGCTGCGCTGGCGCAGGCGGCCGCGTCGCTTCCTGCGAACGTTCCTGCGTCAGCGGCGACAGCCACGGCTGGTTCAGCGCCGCAAGCCACCAACGGCCTGCCAACCTCGGTTCCCTCTTCAGCAGACGCTATCCTCGGAGAGGGCGAGCCTGAGGTCAAGGACTACAAAGTCAATTTTGACGGAGACGTCGCCCGCGGCCAGTTTGTCACCCAGATCGGCGGCAAGGATGTCTACGTCACCCTCGCCGGACACCTCAGTTCCAAAGATGGCTACGCGACCTTTGAGCCGACCGAATTCAAAGTGGGCGACTTAAGCATTCCGATTTCAATGGTCAGCGGCGCGTTGCAGAAAAAACTTGCCGAACAGCGCGACCGATTGAAGTTGCCGGACGATGTTGGCAACATCAAGGTCGAGAACGGCCAACTGGTCGCCACACAAAAATAGTCTGGCCGAGGCGGGCGATTCCGGCCCGTCTAGCCGAGCGATGCGTCGGCTGTGAACGGCCGCCTGTTTTCCCCTATCTAAGCTGACTTACGGAAACTTGCGTGCTCGGATTGACCTGTCAATTTGGGCACCGAAGGTTCGGACGTAAACAACGATGCAAGTCCCTCCACCAGAGTCGGGTGAGTCAGAACGGCATCGCGAAGCGCGGTATAGGGGAGCCCGGCGATCATGGCGATTTGGACGGAAGCCATGACCTCGCCTGCGCCGACACCGAAGGCAGTGAAGCCCAGAAGGCGATC
Source organism: Terriglobales bacterium (assembly GCA_035483835.1). Lineage (GTDB taxonomy): Bacteria > Acidobacteriota > Terriglobia > Terriglobales > Acidobacteriaceae > JABDBE01. Next base: position 40,961 of record DATHPO010000102.1, on the reverse strand, counting down.
GCTGTCGGCCTCCACCAACGCCTTCAGGAAGCCTCTCGTTTCAGAAAGTGTGCGAGCCCGCAGTACTAATTCCATTGGGACCTTAAATAAACGGTAGGCAATGCCTCGCGCGTTGGCTTCTTTCTCGCTTAGGCCCACGCGGGCCAATTCCGGGTCTGTGAACAGGCAAAACGGAACTTGCCTGCCAGTGGTCACGTGGTTACGGCCTGAGATGTTGTCATGAATGACGCGGAAATCGTCAATGCTGATGTGAGTGAACTGCGGGCTGCCTGCCACTTCGCCGAGAGCCCACACTCCGGGCGCGGTCGTTTCGAGCCGCTCATTGACCTTGATGTATCCACGATCTGTCAGTTCGACACCAGCCAACTCCAGTCCGATGCCTTCTGTGTTCGGAGTGCGGCCTGCCGCCACCAGAATATGACTGCCGTCAAGTGTTTTCTCCACTCCATTTTGATCGAGAACGATTTTCACTGACTGGCCCGATTTCCCCGATACCCGCTTGACCTTTGCATTCAGAAGAATCTCGATGCCCTCATCCTGGAGCAGCGCGCGCAAAGCTTCCGTCACGTCTTCGTCTTCCCGGTACACCAACTGCCCGTTGTGTTCGATCACTGAAACCTTGCTGCCGAATCGACGCATCGCCTGGGATAATTCCAGTCCGACGTAGCCACCTCCGATCACCAGAAGATGTTCAGGGACCTCATCCAGTTCAAGCGCTTCAATGTGCGTGAGTGGTTGCGAATCGGCAAGGCCAGGAACCGGATCCAGCGAAGCGCGCGTTCCCGTACTAATGATTACGTTGGCTCCGCGCAATCGGCGGCTGGTTCCATCGGGGAGGGCGGCCTCTAAAGTTCTGGGACCTATGAAGCGCCCAGATCCGAAAATGAACTCCGCCCCAGTTTGCTTGTAATTGTCGAGATACATTTCGTTCAGTCCTGATACCATCTTGCGCTTGCGATCACGCACGGCGGACATGTCAAGTGTGAAGCCGTCCCGAGCGATGCCGAACTCGTCGCTCCGGCGAACATACGATGCAACCTTGGCGCTGTGAATGATGTTCTTGCTAGGCAGACAGGCTATATTTGGACACGATCCGCCAATGTATTTGCGATCGATCACGGCGACACGTTGTCCTTGTTTGGCGAAGGTCCATGCGGCGACAGTCGATCCCGTACCGCCGCCGAGGATCACAAGATCAAATTCTTCTGGATCCGTCTTCTTAAGTGAATGGGCTGATGAAATCGTTTCTACGCTCATGCGACTTTTCCTTTCTGAGCGACAGGTTCACTCTTGGCTCTCATTGACTTCACGAGGTCAGCCGCCGACGCTCCCTCGAGAGACAGTCCATAGCCGACTTCTCGGACGATACGTTCTTTCAACGGTTGGATGAAATGTACGCGCGTATTGCGGCGGGTCACTTCGGGAGCCTTCAAGTACAACTCGGCCAATTCCCGTGCACGGCTGAGCGCCTTACCGTTCGGCACAACTTCGGCGACCACTCCCCATTCATATGCGGTACGTGCTGATAGTGGCTGTGGATTGAGCAGGAACGCCTCCGCTCGTCCTGCTCCGGCGCGATAACTCCAGGTGGTGAAGATTCCGTCGCCGGGCGCAACGCCCTGGGAGAAATGCGCCACATCCTGGAAAGTCGCGCCCTCCGCTGCCACAATTACGCTGGCCAACAGCGCGTAGTCGGAGTGCACATGGGCGCGTCCTTCGATAGCCGCGATGAGCGGCACGCGTATGTTGGCAATATTTTCCAACACCTGAACACCTTCGTCGTGAACCTGGCTCCAAACGCCGGGATCGGCGGCGTCGCCAAAAGATGACCAATCGACATCAGTAATGAACTCCCCGCCTGCGCCCGTCAGGATCACGATCTTGTTGGCTCGGTCTTGCGCAATGCGGTAGAAGGCGTCGACAAACTCTGTGTGAGATTGCGCGGTCATAATAAACGGGCCGCCGTTGTTGTGGAATTCGGCAACCAGCACGCCGTTGTCGTCTCGTGTCAGCTTTAGGTTGTGATAGGCGGTTAGGTAGTCAGCTTGAGGTTGCATAGGATTCTCCTCCCTGTGTTGCCCTGATTATGTTCGGCCAAATATATTATTGCTGATTTCGAGTTCCGCCTGGAAGACTTTAGCTCGTCGCTCACCGGGAGCAGTCAGCTGCTATCAGGAGTCGGAAGAAGATTACCGTTGAGCAGTCGGCACTCAAAGATCGCCCACTCACGCCAGGCTCTGACTTGAGTGGGCGTCTTCCCGAAGTGCTTTACGCCGCCACGGATCCTTGCACAGCCTTTGCGGCGGCACGGATTACATCGATCACCACGTCCGGGTGGGAGAGCATAATGACGTGGCTGCTGGCAACCTCGGTCACTTTGGCACCCATCCGTTTAGCAACGAACCGTTCCATGTCGGGATGCACTGTGCGGTCGTTCTTGGCGACGAGGTACCAACTGGGCTTCGATTTCCAGGCGGTTCCTCCGACTTTCGCGTTGAACAGGTCCGGAACCGGCACGCACTGGGTCGCCCAAACCAGATTCTTTTCCTGCTCCGACAAATCGCCTGCGAAACAGTCGATGCCTTCCGGAAGCAGCCAGATGCGTCCGTCCGCGACTTCGATGTATGAGAAGACGTCTGTCTTCGGGAAGTTGGATTGCTGTGTTTGAGATGTCTCGTCAGCATCCGGAGCGAGCGCGGCGATGTAGACCAGTCCCGCAACGCGCTCGTCGGTTCCGGCCCCAGTAATGACGCTTCCGCCGTACGAGTGCCCGACGAGGATAGCTGGGCTGCTGACCCGTCCCAGCGCGCTTTTTACCGTGGCGACGTCGTCCGCGGTTGTGTTGAGCCCGTACTGGGCGGCTATGACCTGGTGACCTTCTGCCTGAAGTGCGGGAATCACCTTGCTAAAGCATGAACCGTCCGCCCAGAGTCCGTGACAGAAAACGATGCTAGGCTTTGTCTGCATTGAAATCTCCGTATCCGGGTACAGTATCTTGAATTGAGAACCGGGAAGTCATCACGCCATCGAGTGTTTCTGAGCTACCGCTGCTGGGCAATTGGGAAATACCACTTTCGGGGTAGGCGCATGCCCAGGTCTCGCAACCGAATGCAGTCGAGCTGCCACCATTGCCTTCAGGTCGCGACAATGAGACCGCCTGCGGCACGAATGACCTCCCCGGTGATCCAGGCTGATTCGTCTGATGCTAGGAACACCGCCAGCGGGGCGATATCGGTGACGCGACCGAGCCGGCCGAGCGGCGTCTTCCCAGCCAGGACCGCGCCTGCCCCTCCCTCAAAGGTCCCCGCGGCTACATTGCCTTCGGTTTCTGTATGACCGGGAGCGATGGCGTTGACGCGTATCTTGCGCGGCGCCAGTTCGAGCGCCAATCCCCTGGTCAATGTTTCGATGGCGCCTTTCGTGGAAGCGTATAGCATTGCTCCCGGCACCGGATGCGAACCGACGATAGAGCTGAGGTTGATGACGCTCCCGCCGTCGGCCCCGAACCGCTTGATCGCCTGCTGCACGGTGAGAATTGTCCCGAGAACGTTGATGTTGTAGTGGAGATGAAAGCTCCCTTCGGTGATCTCCGCGATGGCGCCGAAACGGAATACTCCGGCGTTGTTAACCAAAACATCCAGTCTCCCGAACGCAGAATCTACTTCTTTGAATAACCGCGCGACATCTGCGGCCTTGGACACGTCGGCCCCGACCGCTATCGCCTCGCCCCCGTTGTCGGTGATCGCCTGAGCGACACGTTCGGCGCCTTCCCGGTCGGAGGAATAGTTCACGGCCACGCGCGCGCCCTCAGCTCCCAAGGCCGTTGCAATCCCCGCGCCTATGCCTTTGGACGCGCCCGTCACTATTGCCACTTTATTAGACAGTCTGCTCATAATTCACCATCGTTCTTGATCCGACTCCCCGTACCCCGGAACATTCATTGCCATAGATTGCGCTTCGCGCGTATGGAAACGATTTCTAGTTTTTTCACATTTCTTTTTAAGCCGAGCTTTCTGGGGAAGCAGTTGCTCGATCTCCGTGGTGGAATATGCAGCGTCTGTTATTGGCGTGGTGCAGCTTGGCGCAGTATGGACGGCGACCGCCCCGAGCACGCAGAAAAATCTCCGCCGCGATCAGCATGCCGAGCGTCGGGGCAATGAAATAGATCCAAAGCGCGTGCCAGTAACCAGCGCGAAATGCTGAACCGAATGTTCGCGCGGGGTTCATACTCATCCCCGACAGCGGTGTTTCGAAAGCAATGAATATTGCATAGAGTGCACCGACTAGATAGGGGGTGTAACGTGCCAGCGTTTCGCGATTGGTTACCACCAGGATGGTCATCATCAGAACAAAAGAGATTGTCAGTTCACCTATGAATGCCATGGTGCTGCCATACGCGCCGGGTGCCGTCACAGCGTACCGAACCGCGTCATGTTCGAGCGCCCCTCGCAGCACGAATTTGGCGATTGCGACACCGATAATTGCGCCAAAGAATTGTGCAACGACGTAAAGCAACGTATCCCACAATGCGACGTTTCCCAGCCGATAGAAAGTGAAAGTTACAGCCGGATTGAAATGACCTCCGGACTGTTTACCCCATGGCGTCAGGATAATCGCGATTACGGTTGCGCCTATTGCCAATCCGTAGATTGCCCGACGAAGGATGCCGCTAGCGATGAAGTGTGGGATCGGCGAGGCTGGGTGACGCACGAGGGTTGCGAATGCACAGACAAAGAACATGTACAAGGCTAGTTCGGCCGCTTCCATCAAATACTCCGGCCAATGGAAGCGTAGGCTGCCGAGTGCGTTCAGCGCCTGATGCCGATCGACTGCTTTCCGTTGGCGCTGCAGGCCCTCGCTCCAGATCGTTCCGCTTTCAGTAGAGCCTCTCATACGAAAGATCGTCTCTTGTGCAACGGAGGAATTTGTTTGTCTATTTTAGACGGAAATCGCGTGAGGTTTCTACGGTGATTGCTGTATCGGTTTTTAATCGCATTCGTAAGAGCAGATACCGCAGATCCTTATCCGGGCGTGCCTTGAAACAGGGGGTACAAGCGGTCTCCGATTACGCGATAGATCACGAATGCAGTGCCTGCCTCGGAGACTTCGCGGAACAGAAGCTCGCCGCGGCCGTCTCCGTCGACGTCGACTGCATCAATTAGTTCAAGCCTCGGAATTGCGTCCAGGTGCTGGGTATCGGTTATATTCGCCAGCGCTTTGTGGAGGTCGCCGTTCACATCCTGGCGAGCTACTATCGTGATCATGTATTGCAGGTCGGGATTCGCGGGCTGCTTTTGACGCGGGGATTGCGGCATGCGGGCGTTCGCCGTCAGGACCAGTTCAGCTTCATTGACGTTTCCCAGATCAAAAGCATGAAGCTGCACGTCTTCAAAGATGGGCTGCACTGCTATGGCTTTGGCGCGTTGCGGAGAAGTGTGAGCCGGCAGCGAGGCTTTGCCGCTGGTCGACGCCGGTTGCCCAGCGCGGGCGCGGACTTCGTCCGCTGCGATCGCCAGCATCTTTTTGCGGAACTCCTGCTCCTCGCCTGGCTGCATGTTGTAGGCGTAGGGAATGAGGTCGGGGCTGTGCGAATCTGAGATTGCCGGGATTAGCTGGATCTGACTGGCCGCTGGGATCGCAGGCTGGGCTGCAGAAGGCGAGCCGGATGTTGCCGCCGCGCTGGTCGGCGCGGGAGTTGGAGGATGTGCGGGCGTCTTGGGCGAAGGGACCGCCGCGTTCTGAGATTGCTCGGCTGAGATGGCGCCCGATTTGCCTCGCTTCAACGTCGGCCGGTCTTTATCTTCGGGAGGCTTATCATCTGCGGGCGTGTCATCTGCGGGCGGCGTGTTTGCTTTCGCCTGCGTCTGCGGGGATGGAGTTGCCGGAGAAGAAGAAGTCGAAGGGGCTGTCGTTGGTGGTGGAGTGGTGGCGCCCGGAGCCGTACTCGAGGCCGAGGCCGTCTGCGAAGGCGTGGCCGGCTCGGCGGGCGGTTCGGTCGATTTTGGTTTATCGCTGCTGCGCCGTAGAACCGGAGGACCTTCGTCTTCGTTCAGGCCGCGAGGCACCGACGGCACTGGCTTCTTCTTGGCCTTCGCCTTGAGGGCGCTTGCCGATTGCCAGGTGCCTTCGGCCATCCACTCGGTGTCCTCGTTTGCATCTTTCCTTTGCAGTGCGCCGGTCACGGTAAACAGTCCCTGCGAAACTCCGGTCAGCACACCCTCATAAACCGTATCGCTCCACAGCGCCATAGGAACGGGAGCCGCCTTGTATGCGCTGGCATCGTAATATTTTCCGTCGATGAGAATCGTAATCGGAATGAGATGGGCCTTGCCGTTCGGCGCAAGTTCAAGCAGACCCAGAGCGCGGGGACCCTTGGCCGTCTTTGGAGTGTGAGCACCCTGCGCAAACAGCTTTGGCGGGAGCGCTCCCAGAAGAAAAACGGCCGCTGCCAAGACGATGGAGATGACGCGCCCCCGCGCTGTGCGGTATAACGTTGAGCGAGCGGTTGAACGAGAAAGAGAGGCAGCCATGGATATCAATATCAATGATAAAGCCCCGGAGTTCACTTTGCCCGACCAGAATGGCGAACCGGTCTCGCTGAAGGACTTTCGCGGTCAGTGGGTCGTGCTGTATTTCTATCCCCGGGCTGACACGCCGGGATGCACCATCGAAGCCTGCGAATTCCGCGATTCGCACAAAAAGACGGAGAAGAGCGGCGCGGTGGTTCTGGGCGTCTCGCCGGACGAGCCCAAGGCGCTGAAGAAGTTTGAAGAGAAATTCGATTTGCCGTTCACGCTTCTCGGCGATGCCGATAAGAAAGTTGGCAATGCCTACGGCGTGATCCAGGAAAAGAATATGTATGGCAAGAAGGTCATGGGCGTAGTGCGGACCACGTTCATCATTGGCCCGGATGGCAAGATCAAACACATCTTCAATAAGGTGAAACCTGAGGGTCACGCCGCAGAAGTGCTGGATTTTCTGAAGAGCGCGGCGAAAGGCGCGGCTTAGGCGATTGGGCGCGGAAGATGGAAAAGACGATTGAATTGACCACCTCCCGCGCCCAACCTCGAAGTCCGTTACCGCGTGAGTTCTACGATCGCGATCCGCGCCGGGTCAGCCGCGAACTGCTGGGCAAAGTTCTGCTGCGGAAAGAAGGACGGCGGGTTCGCACTGCCCGCATCGTGGAAGTCGAAGCCTACCTGGGCATGGGAGATCCTGCGGCGCACTCGTTTGCCGGCCGGACGCCGCGCAATGCCGTGCTGTTTGGGCCTCCTGGCTATGCTTACGTTTATTTCATTTACGGCAATCACTATTGTCTGAATGTGTCGTGTCTGCCCGACGGGGTTGCGGGAGGAGTTCTGTTTCGCGCGCTTGAACCACTGGCGGGGATCGAAGAGATGGCACAGGCGCGGGGTTTGTCTGTCGCGCGCACCCGCGATCTGCGGCAGTTGACCAGCGGGCCGGGGCGGTTGGCGGAGGCGTTCGGCATAACACGCGAACGGGACAATGGAAAAGACTTGACCAGCGCGCGATCCGATCTCTTTATTGCGGACGACGGATACCGGGTTCGTCGAGTTCTGACGACGCCGCGGATCGGGATCACCAAGGCGGCTGAGCGGCCGTTGCGATACTTGATCGCGGGAAATGAATTCGTCTCCGGGCCAAAAATCCGGAACTGAGAGTGACCAGGTAAATTCATCAACCACAAAGGAGACAAAGGTGGGGATTTGGAGAGTCTACGTCTGTAGTGCCTGCGTCGGTTTCAGGACAAAAGGATGTTGTCGATCAGCCGTGTGGTTCCTACCAACGCAGCGATGGCAACGAGCGCGGAGCGGGTGACTTCGAGCACCGGATCAAGTGTGCCTGGATCGACTATTTCGAAATAGTCAAGACGGACACGGGATTCCTGCGCCATCACTTGCTTTCCGGCTGCGATTAACTTGCGTGCATTGCGCTCACCTTGATCGAATCGATTCTTCGTTTCAGTCAGGGAACGATTCAGGACTAGCGCGGCTCTGCGCTCCTCCGGGCTGAGGTAAACGTTGCGCGAGCTCATGGCCAAGCCATCCGGTTCGCGAATGATCGGGCAGACTACGATTTCGACGGGCAGATTCAAGTCCCGCACCATGCGGCGGATGATCGTTGCCTGAGCCGCATCTTTCTGTCCGAAGAACGCCACGTCAGGTTCCACGATGTGGAAGAGCTTTGCCACAATCGTGGTTACTCCGCGAAAGTGACCCGGACGCGACTTGCCACACAGCTTCTCGCTGAGTCCTTCGACCGCGACATAGGTGACCGCTCCTTTGGGATACATTTCTTCAGGCTGCGGGGCGAAGAGAATATCCACCGCTTCTTTTTCCAGCAACGCGCGATCGCGCTCGAAGCTGCGGGGATATTTGGCCAAGTCCTCAGTCGGTCCAAATTGCAGAGGGTTCACGAAAATGGAGACGGCTACTAAGTCGCTCTTTGCCTTGGCAGCGCGCACTAGCGAAAGATGGCCTTCGTGCAACGCGCCCATGGTGGGGACGAAACCGAAGCGTTTTCCTTCGCGGCGCGCCGCACTGGAGGCGGAGCGCATCTCTTCGATCGTTTTCCAGATTTTCATCGTGTGCTGCGGTCTCAGGTGGACGGAACCCAGGTTATGACTACCTGCATGCTTTCCAGCGCTCCGGCAACCAAGGCTCTGTTCCTCAGAAAGTGGGCTCTCTCGTCTGCAGAAGCGGGCGCACTCGGCTCTTGAATTGCCACTACGCGCCCATACGGCCACGCCGACGGGGGCAGGCTCGCGAGGGCATCGGGCAATTTGTTTGGGTCGATGATTTGCTGCAGGTTGTCGCCAACGTCCAGCAATCCGATGCCGTCGACTCGGACGATCAAGTACGGATTTCGCCAGGCTTTCATATCCCGCACGGCGGTGTACTTCCGCGGATCCGCGGCCGGGATTTGTTTGATTCGAGCTTCCGGGGTGGTCGCCGTGGCCGTGTCCTCCGGCGCTCTAGGCGGTTTGGCGCAATCGGGGAGCGCGGCAAGGCTCACGACCAAAGCACATAGACACAGGTATCTCATCCCAGCAGTTTACTATCGACGCATCCCCCGTTTGCGTTCGAGCACGGTTTCGAGCGCCTGCCGCGTTTCTTTCGATAGATGGTAGGACTCGCTATCTGCCGGGTACTGATGCGAGACTACGTTCTCCTGGAAAGCGTGCGCGGCATCGCTAATGAGCGCGGCAGCATCGCCGTAGCGGCGAACGAACTTGGCTGACGGCGTGAAAGTCAGATTCAAAATGTCGTGGAACACGAGCACCTGGCCATCGCAGTCCGGACCTGCGCCGATGCCGATGGTCGGAGTCGCGACCTCAGCCGTGATCATCGCCGCCACCTCGCGCGGAATGCCTTCGAGAACGAGAAACGCTACGCCTGCGCGATCGAGCGCCACCGCATCACGCATTAGCTGTTCGATCGCCGCCAGCGACTTGCCCTGAACCTTGTAGCCGCCCATCAGGTTTACCGATTGCGGGGTCAGGCCGATGTGGCCAGCAACGGGGATCTCGGCATCGATCATGCGGCGAATCAGGTCCGCGCGCTTCTCGCCGCCCTCCATCTTCACCACTTCGGCGCCGGCTTCTTTCATGAAGCGGACCGCGTTTCGGAGCGCATCGTCCGCGCTGGCGTGGTAGGAACCGTAGGGCATGTCGCCCACCAGCAAAGCGTGTTTCACGCCCCGCCGCGCCGCTCGGGTGTGGTGAAGCATTTCGTCCACCGTGACGGACAGGGTGTCAGGGTGGCCGAGTATGGTCATGGCCAAGGTGTCACCGACCAGAACGATGTCAATGGCAGCCTGGTCGACCAGACGTGCGCTGGCATAGTCATACGCGGTCAGGCAGGTAATGGGTTGATGTTGAAGTTTCTTCTCGCGAAGGGAAGCGACAGTAATCTTTTGGCGAGGTTCGCCAACCGGTGTAACGCTCACGATGTCCTCCAGTGCCCCTCCGCCTTGGCGGATAGAGCCCGTACACATCTTGGATGCTGCTGGGGCTATTGTAGACCCTGAGACGGCGGTGCGTCGATGGTTATAAACAGTACTCAAGACTGCCGCGGACGCCCGTCCCCCATCAAAGACGGAATAGCTCAGTGCCCAGAATCAGTGCTCCAGAATCCACTTCCCAACCACATCCAGAATCTCCGGAGTCTCCGGATCCCAGAGTGTGGTGTGAGGCACGTCCGGGTAGATCTTAAAGCATTTGTCCGCTGACGCGGAGAGCTTATCGAAGGCGACGCACTCCCGGTGACTCACTACGCGGTCCTTCCCGCCCTTAATCAGTAGCGTGGGAGCGTGCACGCGGGGCGCGATTTTCCATCTCCAACCGAAAACGATGCGCTGCACGTCAAGCAAGTAGCCGAAGCTGACGTTCTTATACGCCAGCGGGTCAACCCGGCGACGTGCGATGAACTCCGGGTCGCGGGAACTTTCCTCAAGACGCTTGCCCACCAGGCTGATCACAGGCTCCCGGTGCGCCAGTACGAAGTAGGGCATCAGGCTCAAGCTCTCGAGGCTGAGGAACTGGCTGAGGTCGAGATTCAAAGCCAGGGCCAGCAGTATGAGGCCGGCAAGTTCGCGGCTATTTCGCTTGGCGTAATTCAGGGCGAGGTCGGCGCCCATGCTGTCGCCCAGCAGGAAAATCTTGGCTGCGGGCTGCTGTTGCTTCACAAAGCGGACCATGGCTTCGACGTCGTCTCCGACTTGGGCCTGCGTGCCTACGAATCCGCGTCGCCCTTGCGATAACCCGTGGCCTCTGCCGTCCAATCCATAAACGTCCGTGCCGTGCGGGTTCAGCGCATCGGCAATGACCTTATAGGGAGCGCTGTGATATCCGATGCCATGCAGCACTACGGCCGCCCGGCCATTCCAGGGTGCGCTGGCAGGCCAGTGGCGGTAGAAGAGTCGAGTGTCGTCGGCAGAGGTGACAAATCCGTGGCGGTCGGCGATCTTGCCCGAAAGATGAGAGACATCTTCGGGCGAACTGACCTCGGGCGGCATTGGCGCCACTAGCTGAGCGGAATCGAGCATTCTGGAATAAGGCGCCTGACGTCGCGCTTGCGGGTTTTTCTTTGGGACCCTCTCGGGGTCATTCTATTGATAACACGGGCCGGAGCGTATCGGCTATTTCTTTACAGGTGCCCGGTGATCTTCGTAATTGTTTACCATTTAGTAATATTATCGCCGCGGGTGATTACCAGTTCATATCGCCAGGATTGCATTTTGCGTCCAAGATCATGAAAACAAGGGACATGCCTTCGAGATACCCCCCTAAGATATCCCTTTTAAAGGACTTACAGAAGGGATACACATACACAGGAGACACATTTCGCTTGTAACTCTATGAAAACAGGTAGTGCTGTTCGAGATATCCCACTAAAATATCCCTTCCAAAAGACCTCAGCTGATGCCAGGCAATTTTACAAATCCGAAGGTTAGTCAGTTTTCGGTTCTTGTTCTCAGTTCTTAGCCAGGCGTACGCGCCGCATGATCTAACACCAGTATGACAGGTCCAGTGGGGTAAACCCGCCAATTTTCGAGAAATATATTCGGAATGGAATGAGCGAGTTGAAGAGGATCTGGTGGCTTAGGGGGCTTGACAAGCTTTTTGACGATGAGGGAGTGGTCAGTTCGATTGTGCGATACTGAATTCATGGCTGCAGTCGCGGACCCAAAGTCGGTGAAAGTGAACTTGAGCACAGGCACGGGTCTCGATATCGAGTGGAAGGACGGGCATCGGTCGCATTATTCCTTTTCGTTTCTGCGCGATGCCTGTCCTTGCGCGTTGTGCGACGAAGCGAGGTCCAAATCGCACCAGCAGCCGGGAGAGCCTCCAAAACTTGCCGCCGGGGCTTTGCCTATGTTCAAGCCGGCGGTCAAGGCGGTTTCGGCGGAAGGCGTGGGCAAGTACGCGATCAAGTTTCATTTCAACGATGACCACGAGCTGGGGATTTATTCGTGGCAGTTTTTGCGGGACTGGTGTCCGTGCGAGGAGTGCAAGGCGGCGCGGACCAACCAGGTTGGCGCTCATCACTAGAAAATGCGGCTATAAAATGCGATGGGCCCCGATTTCTCGAGGCCTGACAATTCTCGGGTACTACAGCACGGATCGGGAGGAAATTTACCCACGTTTTGCGCGAATTATCGCGGTCGAGCGTCACAATAAAACCTTCACGCGTTTCAATGGGGAACTCCGCCGACGAATCCCTGTAAAATCTAATATTGGCTTTTGGAGCCTTTCCCGACTTTGTCTTTCCTTGACCAACTCAATCCGCAGCAGCGTGAGGCTGTTGAAACTACGGACGGGCCGGTGCTCATCCTGGCGGGTGCCGGGAGCGGGAAGACTCGCGTTATTACTTACCGGATCGCTCATCTGATTGAGAATCTGGGTGCAATGCCGGAATCCATCCTGGCCATGACATTCACCAACAAGGCGGCGTCCGAGATGGTGGAGCGGGTGGACAAGCTGGTGGGTGGATTGTCGATTGCCAAGCCGGTGATTTCTACGTTTCATTCCTTCTGCGTGCGGGTGTTGCGGCGGGATATTGAGGCGCTTCGCATTCCATCGACAGTTCCCGGGGCGCCACCGATCGGGCATACCAAAAGCTTTGTGATTTATGACGAGAATGATCAGCAGCAACTGGTCAAGTCAGTCATGCGGCGGTTGGGGATTGACGACAAGCAGACTACGCCGCGAGCTGTGTTGGCACATATTTCCTGGGCAAAGAACCACATGCTTGATCCGCAGGAAGTGTATTTGCAGTCGGCCGATCCGAAGACCGAGCGAGTGGCGCAGATTTACGCCGAGTACAAGAAAGAACTGGCGAAGGCGAATGCGCTCGATTTCGACGACCTGCTGCTTGAAACCGTGCGCCTGTTGAAGGCTGCGCCTGAAGTTCGCGAATACTATAACCGGCGGTTTCAGTACATTCTGGTCGATGAATATCAGGACACGAATCGTCCGCAGTATGAATTGATGCGGCTGCTGGCTGGAACCCGTCACAATGTTTGCGCCGTCGGCGATGAAGACCAGTCGATTTACTCGTGGCGTGGAGCGGACATTCGCAACATTCTTGAGTTCGAGAAAGACTTTCCCGAGGCGAAGATCATTCGCCTCGAACAGAACTATCGTTCGACGCAGAACATCCTGCAGGCGGCGTCGGCGGTGGTCGCGAATAACCTTAAGCGCAAGGGCAAGAACCTCTGGACTTCGCGGCAGGGTGGCACGAGGCTCGGCTATTACGAGGCGCCCGATGGCGAGAACGAGGCGCTGTTCGCGGCGGATTACATTGCGAAGTATTTGAGGGAGGCGGTAGACCAGGGCGAGAATGCGCGGGCGGCTGTGCTTTACCGCACTAACTCTCAGTCGCGTTTGTTTGAAGAAGCCATGCGCCGGTATCAGTTGAAGTATCACGTGGTGGGCGGGTTTTCGTTTTACGAGCGAGCCGAAATCAAAGACATGATTTCGTATTTGAAGGTCATTCATAACGTGGATGATTCGATCTCCCTGCTGCGAGTGATCAATACGCCGGTGCGCGGGATTGGCAAGACTACGATTGAGGTTTTGGAGCGGGTTGCCTTGGAGACTGGCGTTTCGTTGTGGGGCGCGATCGGTGTGGTGATCAAGCGCCAGCTTCTTCCGGCGCGCGCTCTGGCTGCGCTCAAGAGTTTCAAGGGACTGATTGAGGATGGGCGAGCGATGTTAGCTGGGAGCTACGTGGAGAGGTTGGAAGAAACGGCCGGCGAGGAGGCGCAAGATGAGGTAGGGACGGATGTCTCGCTCGTTGCCGAGGATGGCACGGATTTCGATCCGGACAACTTGGCGTTCGACTTCGGAAGTGCGGATGGGGATGCGGAGGGTGAGGTGAGCGCTTTTCCATCCGCCTCCGCTCCAGAAGCGGGTGAGGGCAACCGCTCCATATCGGCTACAGCGGATTCCGGATTTCGCTCTCCTGGCGATGCGGCTAACACCGCCGAGATCCTGAAGTTCCTCATCGATCGCGCGGGTTACATCAAGCAGCTTGAGACGGAGGACACGCCGGAGGCTTACTCGCGGATTGAGAACCTGCGCGAACTGGTGAATGCGGCCATGGATTCGCGCGACCGCGGCGAGACTCTGGATCAGTTTCTCGATCATGCGGCGCTGGTGAGCGATGCGGATGCTTACGATGAGCAAGCCCAGATCACGCTGATGACTCTGCATGCGGCAAAAGGCCTGGAATTTTCGCTGGTATTTCTGTGTGGGTTGGAAGAGGGATTGTTTCCGCATTCGCGGACTTTTTTGCAGCCCGACGATATCGAAGAAGAACGGCGGTTGTGCTATGTGGGCATGACGCGAGCGATGGATACTTTGGTCCTAACCCGGGCGGTCTATCGCCGGCGCTATGGAACGGCTTTGCCGGAGGCCAGCGTGCCGTCGCGATTTTTGGAGGAAGTTCCACCGGGGCTGGTGGAGGAATTGGGGGGATCGCGGCGCAAGCAGCAGTCTTCGCGGACAAGAGTGTCCGCGCCACACGAGCCTCGCGAACAAGCCCATTATGCCTATGAAGACGAGGATCAGAGCAGCGCGAACTGGACCGCGCCCAGCCAGGCTCGGGCTCCGGTTTACTCGGGACGCAGCTACAATTCCATTGACAATATTGCGGAGTTTTTCGCATCGCGGGGGAAGAAATTCAGCGTTCCGAAAACGTTGGTAGAGGAGCCAAAGGGCAAAAAGGGTTTCAAGCCGGGTCAGAAGGTGCGGCATCCCAAATATGGCGAAGGCACGGTATACCATCGAGAAGGTGAGGGTGAAGAGGCCAAGATTACGGTACAATTCCCTCGCTTCGGTTTGAAGAAGCTGGTGGAGAAGTATGCTCAGCTGGAGCGGGCTTGATTTACATGGCGATGCTCACGTGGGAACGGACGCTCTCGGCGGTTCAGCCGAGCAAAGCTCGGCACCTGATCGCGAATCACTCAAGGAGAAATAAACAGCACTCATGGCAAATACAAAAAAGCTAAGCAAGGAAGAACGCAAGAAGTCGAAACGCACAGCCCGCAAGAAAGTGAAGACAGAAAAGCCGCTGAAGCCGCGGGAATATGCCCGCGGCTCGAAGAAGCGCAAGGTGAAGAAGATGGTGCGCGGCGCGGCGAAGCGGTAAAAGGCGGCACTTAGCAGTTGGCACTTGGCCAGGAACGTTCGAGGCCAAGTGCTGATTGCTAAGTGCCAAGTGCTGCCCTCAGGAGACAACCCCTTTGGCTCAAATACCGACCATCACCAATCGAACCACGGAGGGAAGTTCTCGAACCTCGGATAACCAGCTTTTCTGTTGCAAGTCCATCGACAAGCTGATCTCCGACTCGGAGGAGCCTGAGCGAAGGCTGAAGAAGACTCTGGGCCCAGTCTCGCTCACTGCTCTTGGTATCGGCGCGGTGATCGGGTCGGGCATTTTTACGGTGATCGGGACGGCTATTGGTGGACAGAAGTTCGACACTTCTTCCATTCTCAACGCTCCTCTACTCGATTTTCTGGTCACGCACCATGCCTCGCTGGGACGGCCGGGCGCGGGTCCGGCGCTGGCGCTCTCATTGGTTCTAGTCGCAATCGTGTGTGGCTTTACTGGGCTTTGTTACGCCGAGTTGGCGTCGATGATTCCAATCGCGGGCAGCGCCTACACGTATACCTACGCGACCATGGGCGAGCTGATTGCCTGGATCATTGGCTGGGACCTGATTTTGGAATACGCGGTCAGCAACATGGCCGTCAGCGTGGGTTTTTCAGCGCATCTGGTGGGCATGTTTGATTGGTTCGGATTTCATCCGGCTTTGCGCTGGATTTCGCCGGCCTATCTGCCCGGGGGGCTCACGGATCTGAGGGGCAATGTGCTTTACACGCCGGGCCTTCATTTTGGTTTCAACTTCCCGGCATTTCTCGTGGTCATGATTTTGACCGTGATCCTGGTTCGTGGCATTCGCGAGTCGGCGGAGGCCAATAACGTGATGGTCATTCTCAAGATCGCGGCGATCCTGGCGTTCGTCATTGTCGGCTCGCAGTATGTGCATCCCACCAACTGGCATCCGTTTGCTCCTATGGGATGGTCGGGCATTCTGACCGGCGGCTCGATCATTTTTTTCACCTACATTGGATTTGATTCGGTCTCGACCGCCGCCGAAGAGGCTCGCAATCCGCAACGCGACTTGCCGATCGGAATTATTGCCACGTTGGTGGTCTGCACCGTCCTCTACATCGGGGTTGCGGTTGTGCTTACCGGGATTGTGCCGTGGGCGTCGGTGCGCGACGATGCTGCTCCCGTAGTCAACGCCATGAAGTTACTGACCGTGCAAACGGGCTCGCACACCCTGAACTGGATTCATCTGGGAGTGCTCTTCGGCGCGATGATGGGCATGATTTCATCGCTACTTGTGTTCCAGCTTGGACAGGCGCGGGTCTGGTTTTCCATGTCGCGGGATGGACTGCTGCCTCGACTCTTCGGGCGGGTGCATCCCCGGTTCCGCACGCCGGCAACGGCTACGTGGATCGCAGGTTTTTTAGTTGGCATTCCAGCGGGCTTTCTGGATATTGGCACGCTTTCCGATCTCTCAAACATTGGGACGCTCTTCGCGTTCGTACTGGTTTCGATTGGCGTGATCATTTTGCGCTATCGCGATCCCGGACGGCATCGCGGGTTCCGTGCTCCGGGTGGCATTGCAGCGCCGGTGCTGAGCGTATTCTTCTGCGTTCTGCTTATGTCCGGTCTGCCCATTCTGACCTGGCTGCGATTCTTTGCCTGGTTGGCGATCGGGCTGACCATCTACTATCTGTATAGCCGGCATCACAGCGAATTTGCCGGGAAGCCGTAGCCGGCCGTTGCGTAATGCAAATCTCCCTTAAGACTGGTTTGCGTGGTTGACACGGTCCACACTCGCTGTTGCATCGCGGGAGGCGGTCCCGCCGGGGTGATGTTGGGCTTCCTCCTTGCGCGCCAGGGCGTTGACGTTTTCGTGCTCGAGAAACACGCGGACTTTCTGCGTGATTTCCGAGGCGACACAATCCATCCGTCCACGCTTGAAATCATGCATGAACTTGGCATTCTGGACGAGTTCTTGAAATGCCCGCATCAGAAAGTGACTGAACTGGCCGGCAAGGTCGGCGGCGAAACCGTCGCCGTTGCGGATTTCACGCACTTGCCGACTCGCTGCCACTTTCTGGCGTTGATGCCGCAATGGGACTTCCTGAATTTCATCACGGAACAGGGCAGGCAATATTCCACATTTCACTTGCAGATGCAGGCCGAGGTGACTGACCTCATCGAAGTGAGCGGCACGGTCGCGGGAGTTCGCGCAAAGACGCCGAACGGCGTTCTTGAAATTCGCGCTCCGTTGACGGTCGGTGCCGACGGCCGCCACTCTGTCGTTCGCGAGCGCGCAGGTCTCGAAGTGATTGACCTTGGAGCCCCGATGGATGTGATGTGGATGCGAATCGCGCGACATTCCACCGATCCGGCGCAGACCCTGGGCCACTTTGATCGTGGCAGGATTCTGTTTTTGATCAATCGCGAGGATTACTGGCAATGTGCTTTCGTCATTCCGAAGGGTACAGCCGATGAAATCCGGCAAAGAGGCCTGGAAGCGTTTCAGCAAGAAATTGTGGCCCTGGAGCCCTTCTTACAGGATCGCATTGAAGAGCTGCGTGATTGGAAGGAGGTCAGCCTTTTAACCGTGAGGGTCGACCGGCTTGCGCGATGGTTCCGCCCGGGGCTTTTATGTATCGGGGATGCCGCTCATGCCATGTCGCCGATCGGCGGGGTAGGAATCAATCTCGCGATTCAGGATGCGGTCGCGGCAGCAAACATACTCGGCCCAAAACTTCGACAGAACAACTTCACCGAAACCGATCTTCAGGCGGTCCAACAACGGAGGAATTTTCCGACTCGCGCAACGCAACGGTTCCAGATCCTGATCCAGAACAATGTGATCCGCCGAATTCTAGGCAGCGCCGAGTCTCTCTCGGTTCCGTGGCCTCTGAAGCTCTTGCGGCGCTGGCCAATTCTGCGGCGCATTCCGGCTCGTGTCATCGGGCTTGGTTTTCGCCCTGAGCACGTGAAGCCCCGCTAGATCGGACGGGAGAACGGTCATCCAGATTGCAGTACGCAAATAAGGTGCGCTCCTTTCGAGTGTTCGCAAATCTGCGGTTTGGAATCTACAATCTGAGTGTGAGCGCTCAGCCCAGCCACTTTATCGTCACCCTGCCCAAGGCTGAGCTGCATCTGCATCTCGAGGGTTCGATCGATCCTTCTACTTTGATCGAGTTGAAAACGCGTCACGCGAAAAAAGCAACGCTGGCAGAGGTGGAGCAGCTTTATCGCTACAAGGACTTCACCGAGTTTCTGATGGCGTTCAAGGCTGTGACTGAGGAATTGCAGACTCCCCAAGATTACGAACTCATCACCTATCGGTTGATGGAGAGACTTAAGGCGGAGAATGTGCTGCACGCCGAAGTGTACGTCTCGGTGGGAGTGTGCCTGTGGCACAAGCAGGATTTTGATGCGATCTTTGTTGGCCTGGAACGCGGCCGGGAACGTGGTGAGCGCGACTTCGGCGTTTCGTTGCTCTGGATCTTTGATGCGGTGCGCCAGTTTGGCGCGGAGAAGGCACAACAGGTGGCCGAGCTGGCGGCACGGTTTAAGAACCCGAGCGTGGTCGGATTTGGCATCGGCGGCGACGAGCGCCAGGCCGCTCCTGAATTGTTTCGCGACGTGTTTGCCTACGCCGCGGCCAATGGCCTTCGGCTTACGGCGCATGCTGGTGAAACGGCCGGGCCAGGGTCGGTGTGGGGAGCACTGAATCTCCCGGCGGAACGGATCGGTCACGGGTTTACTGCCTCGCAAGATGCCGAACTGGTGGAGGAGCTTTCCACCCGGCAGGTTCCGGTGGAGATTTGTATTACCAGCAATCTGCGCACCGGCGTCTGCGCGACGATCGCTGAGCATCCCGTGCGGAATTATTTCGATCAAGGTGTGATGGTCACGCTCAACACAGACGATCCCGCGATGTTCGCCACTTCTCTGAGCCGGGAATATCAGTTGGCGCAAGATTCATTCGGCTTTACCGATGAGCACTTGCGCGAGTTGGCGAGAAACTCGTTTGAAGCCTCGTTTCTTCCCGCCGAAAAGAAGCTGGCCTTCCTGAACTTGTTTGATGCGGCGGCGGCCAGGTCGTAGCTTGATGGCCATCCTATAAAATTCAGACTTATGACCAGGCGTGGTTTGAGATTCTCCCGGATGCCCGGGACGTTTGCGGTCTGCCGCTTACCGGCAGGCGCGCCGGTGCCGGAGTGGGCGTGGAGCGGGCCTTTCACCTCGGTGACCCAGACAGCCGATGAACTGTCCGTCGTGTGTGCTGCAGACCGCGTTCCCGAGGAACATCAGCCTAAAAGTCCGTGGGTGTGTTTCAAGCTCGAAGGGCCATTTGCTTTCTCTGAGGTGGGGATTCTGGCTTCGGTGATAGGTCCCTTGGCAGAGAGTGGAGTTCCAATTTTCGCGGTTTCCACGTTCGATACTGACTATGTGCTCGTTGATGCGGAGAATGTCGAAATCGCTCTGCAGGCTTTGCGGGACGCGAGTCACCAGTTGGTGAGTTAGGCCCGGTCCGGCGGCGATGGTCCTGCTGACCTGCGCTCGGCTTAGACGGGCCAGGACGCCCGTCTTCCACTGTTTGAATGTTCGCCGTTCGACCTCTAAAAACGCCCGATCAATGTCGAAGCCGCGAAGTCCGCGGCTGCGTGTGTTCTAATAGAACAATCGTAAAATTGATGCCTGCCCGCCTTACAACTCTGCGCCGCCGCATGCTTGCGCTGCACCGCAACCTTCGCGGGGCGAGCATGATTGCTCGTGCGTTTGCGTCCACGGACCATCCGTTGCTGGCGCACATTATTCCCATCCGTCGCTGCAATCTGGCTTGCGAATACTGCAACGAATATGACGATTTCTCGAAGCCCGTACCGACTGCCAGCATGTTCGAGCGGGTGGACAAACTGGCCGAGCTGGGTACTTCGGTGATCACGATCAGCGGGGGAGAACCGCTGCTGCATCCCGAGTTGGACGAGATCATTCGCCGCATTCGCAAGCGTGGCATGATCGCGGGGCTGATTACAAACGGATACCTGCTGGTCGCGGACCGCATTCAACGGCTGAATCGTGCGGGACTGGAGTGGCTCCAGATCTCGATTGATAACGTTACGCCAGACGATGTGTCCAAGAAAAGCCTCAAGGTTCTGGACAAGAAGCTGGAACTGCTCGCTGAGCACGCCGATTTCCATGTGAACATAAACTCCGTAGTGGGCGGGGGTGTGTGCAATCCGCAGGATGCGCTGACCATCGGAAGACGGGCGCTGGAGCTGGGTTTCAGTTCGACCGTCGGCATTATTCACGATGGCAGTGGACAACTGCAGCCGTTGGCGGAAGAAGAAAAGCGCGTCTATCACGAAATGAAGGCAATGGAGAAGAGTAGCTTCACCCGCATCAATGGCTTTCAGGACAACATCGCGCAGGGGCGGCCGAATCAATGGCGTTGCCGGGCCGGAGCACGTTACTTATACATCTGCGAGAACGGGCTGGTGCACTACTGCTCCCAGCAGCGGGGCTATCCTGGAGTTCCTCTGGAGAAGTACTCGGTGCAGGATATTCGGCGTGAGTATGTGACCGAAAAATCCTGCGCTCCGCATTGCACGGTCTCGTGCGTGCATCAGGTCTCGATCTTCGATTCCTGGCGCGCTCCGCAGAGCGCGGTGGATAGCGCGCCTGATCTAGTGCAGATTCAGTAGGAGACCAGCTCCTTGCAGAGCTTTGCTCGGCTGCCGGACGGGGTGTCCGGGCCTGCGTGCAGATCGCGAAGCCCACGTTTGCTACTTCTTCGGCTGCGCCGATGGCGGCAGCAGGCCATTCAGGCGAAGGTACATCGCGGCGGCGCTGTAATGGTCCGCCCAATCGTTGGTAAGAGAAATCAGCGCGGATGCCACGGTGCCCTGCCTTCCACCAAAAAGTTCAACCGGGTTGCCCAGTTTTGAATCGTCCACTCTGCCCAGGGCTGCTTCGCAGTACAGGAACGACTTGGTCAGCCCGGCCTGTAACCTCTCCTTGTCGGTCTCTGGCATGGGTTTCATTGGGGGAGGAGGCATGCTCGCGGCCTTGCTGCACAGTTCGATGTTGGACATGGTGATGTGCATTACCAGATGGCCGAAGGTGATCTGCGCGGGCGTAGGACTGTAGCCGAACTTATCGGCGGGCATCTCCTCCACGGCTGCAAGCAGATTCTTCTCCTGGCGCGGCAAGATTTCTCTCACCGTGTCGGTCACCGGATTCTTGCTCGGCTCGGTCTTCGTTGGCGCGATAGTTTTCGGTTCAGTCTTGTTCGGCTCGGGTTTGTCCTGGCCAAACAGAAAAGCAGTGAATGCAAACAGCGCGAGAAAAACGAGCGCTCGTTTCATGACGCCTCCGTTGTTGCTCAAGGATAACTCGGAGTAAGCTGGTTTCGCCAGAGTCGGCCTCGGGCTCGCGTGGCCGGTTGGGTTAAGAGGTCGCGGCAGCCAATCCCGCGGTCACCAGCTTGTAAAGCAGGTACGATCCGGCGACGATGCCAATCGCCGTCGAGCGCTTCACTTTGCTGTTGCACGCGAAACCAATGCCCATGAGCACAATGTTCCAGAGGATGAAAACATCCAAGGCCGATGCCATGCCATAGACAAACTTGTTTCCCGCAGGATCCATGAAGTGCGCCGGGTTCGTAGCCACGGGATTCTGCGCGTTGAAGCCGGCCGGGTCAACCCCGGCGAACATGGAAATAATCCCCAGCATGGCGCCAATTATGCCGGGAAGGCTGCCATAGGTCACAATCGCCAGCGAGGTTTTGAAAGGCACTTTGGCCCCGACAGCCACATTGAAGATGGCCATCAGCACAGCCGCGATTACCAGGAAAATAATCAGGTTCAGTAAAGGGAGACTGTAAGAGATGTAGCGGGTGATGATAGCAGCCACTTGTAGCTGCTTGGCCTGCTGCTCGGGCGGAAGTTTTTCGAACTGCTCGGCGCGCGATGACTGGGCAATTGAGTTCTTGGTGATCTGCTCGAAGCCGATCTGCCTGCCCATCACGAAAACGAAGATCAGCGTAACGATGGAGATCAGCAGCCAGGGCGTCCACCAACTGGAATTGCGGCGCAAATCGGTGAAGGTCTTGCTGGGCGCGATGAAGGTGTCGATTATGCGCGCCCCTTCGGGAAGCGCCGGATCTTCTGGTGGGGGTGTTGGCATAGGGGTTATGGGTTGAGCGGCCATTTGAGCCTCCTTAAGAGAATGCCGACGGAAGAACACCGTGGTGGATTGTAGTCTGCGGAGAGAGAACGGACAAGCTTGGTCGTATTGCGATTGGGTGGAGGCGGGGCGTCCCCGTCCGTCCTCCATTTACGCGATCACTTCTGGCGTCGCTTCGAGCAGGCTGCGGGTGTAGGGGTGCTTCGGCCGTTCCGTGATTTGCTCGGTTGGACCAACTTCGACGATCTTTCCGCGATACATTACTGCGATCCGGGTGGCCAGGTAGCGTACCACGGGCATAGAGTGCGAGATGAAAAGGTAGGTCAAGCCGAACTCGCGTTGCAGTTGGGCCAGGAGATTGACGATCTGCGCGCCGACGCTGACGTCGAGAGCAGAGACGGGCTCGTCGGCCACGATGAATTTCGGATGCAGCGCCAGCGCTCGGGCAATTCCGATTCGTTGGCGCTGGCCTCCGCTGAATTCGTGAGGGAACCGGCGCATGGCGGACTGGTCGAGGCCCACGGCGCGGAGCAGTTCTGCAACCCGTACTCGCCGCGCGTCCCTACTCAGAGTCTCGTGGATAATCAGCGGCTCGCTGATGACATCTTCCACGCGCATACGGGGATCCAGAGAGCCAAAGGGATCCTGAAAAATGATTTGCATGTCGCGACGCAGGCGTCGCATCTCACCGTGACTGGCCGCGACCAGATCGCGGCCTTCGAATATGATCTTGCCCGAAGTCGGCTCAATCAACCGGAGCACCAAGCGGCCAAGTGTGCTTTTGCCTGATCCCGACTCGCCAACCAGGCCGAGGGTTTCCCCAGATTGAATGTCGAACGTGACATCATCGACGGCACGAACTTCGCGGGTTGCGCCGCCGCCAAAGACGGATTCCCCGAGCGCAAAAACTTTGGTCAGGTTGCTTATTTCGAGCAAGGGCATCGGAAAGATGGTAACAGCAAGAACCAGCCACGGATTCTCAACGATTTCCACGGATTAAACCTTAAATATTGTTTAAGCGGAAAATCAGTGTCAATCAGCGGCCGAAGGTTATTCACCGCCATGCAATCATGGGCACGGCCAGCAGCGCTGCAACCATGCCCAGAGCTTTCCAGCGGGTGAAGTGCTCCCTGAGGATGAAGCGGGCGAGCAACACGGTGACTGCGGGATAGAGCGAGCTGAGCACGACGGCGGCATCGAGACGGCCGGTCTGGCTCGCCCGGATGAACAGTACGCTGCCGATGATGTCGAGACAACCCGCAAACACGCCAAGGGTGATCCCACGGCGGTCAATTTCCCGGATGCTGTGTCCAATCACAACAATCAGGCCAGTGAGAGTGAACGACGCCACCTTCGACACCGCCGCAAGCCAGAACGCCGAGGCGTCGCCAGCCTGCTTGATGCAGAGATAGAAGCCCGCGAAGCCGATGCCTGCGAGCGCGGCCATTCCGATGCCTTCGGGAGGGCTGTCGTCTTCGGTGCGCGAGATGAGCCAGATTCCTGTTGCGGCCAGTACGAAACCGACGACTTGCGCAGCCTGGGGCAGACCATCGCGGAACATTCCGAATGCGGTTGGGATAGCCGCGCCGAGCACCGCCGCCACCGGGGCGGTCAGGCCCATCCTTCCGGTGGCCAATGCGCGATAAAAGATGGCCAACGCGCCGCCTCCGGAAAAACCCGCCACCAGAGCCCACGCGACTGCAGGCCCCGAAGGGAAGGGCGAATGAGCTGCCAGAGCTATTCCCGCCATGAGGAGCAGGCCGCTGAGATGGGCGATTGCTGTTAGCACGAATGCATTGGCGCGCCGGGCGCCGTATCCGCCAAGAAAATCGCTAGTGCCCCAGGAGAAGACGGCGGCCAGGCTGAAGCCGGTGGACGGGGTTAGTGAGGGCAGGGTCATTCGTCTTTTGTCGGTTTATCGATCTCGAAGTAAATGAGACTAACACGCACGGGGAGGCGCGGAACTCCAATCCCTCTTTCACATTTCTGCCTGCGGCAGCAGCATTCGTTGAGCGAGTCTAGCTGACCTTCTCTGACGTAGCAGCCGTCTCGGGAACCTCACCGGCGAGTTTTTCCAGCAGGGTTTCGAGATGGTCCAATACTTCCTCGGCGGCGGTTACTCTGAGGGGAAATTTCAGCATTCCATCCGGAGTGAATTGTGCGCCTCGTTGCGAAGAAACAAATCGAGCCAGCTTCTCCGAATCGATTGCCGCATTTTGCCGGAACTTGATGGTGACCAGGTCTCGCTTGCGCTCGATCGCGTTTACGCCCACGCGCACCGCCAGCAGTTTGAGTGAAGCGTAATCGAGCAGATTTCGCACGGCGGCTGGCGGCTCGCCATAGCGGTCTTCAAGTTCAGCGCCGACGTCACTCAGCTGCGATTCGGTTTCGACTCCGGCAACCCGCTTGTACATTCGCAATCGCTGGTTCTCCTCCGGTATGTAATTTACCGGGATACGAATATTAAGTCCGAGGTTGAGCTGGGTCTCGGCCTCATCCGGCGCGGCCTCGCCCTTCATCTCGCGGACGGCGCGGTCGAGCATCTGGGTGTACAGTTCGAAGCCAATGGCTTCGATGTGTCCGCTCTGCTCTCCTCCGAGTAGACTGCCTGCTCCGCGCAACTCCAGATCTAGAGCAGCAATTTTGAATCCCGCACCGAGGTCGGAAAATTCCTTGAGCGCCGCCAGGCGCCGACGCGCTATCGGAGTAAGTTCGACCTCCGCCGGAATGAGCAAATAGGCATAGGCTCTGCGATTCGAGCGTCCCACGCGCCCGCGCAGTTGATAGAGCTCGGACAATCCAAAACGATCAGCGCGATTGATGATGATGGTATTGCACAGGGGGATGTCGAGCCCGTTCTCGATAATCGTCGTGGACACCAGAATATCGGCCTCATGATGCATGAATTTCAGCATCACTTTTTCCAGTTCTCCCTCGGACATCTGCCCGTGTCCAACAATGATGCGGGCCCGCGGAACCAATTCCTGCAGCTTGGCCGCGATCTCCCAGATGGTCTCCACGCGGTTGTAGACGAAATACACCTGCCCGCCGCGGTCGAGCTCCTGTTCGATTGAAGAGCGAATCAATTTCTCGTCCCAACTTGCTACCACAGTCTGAATGGCAATGCGGTCCTTAGGCGGAGTTTCAATCACGCTCATATCGCGCATCCCGACTAAAGACATGTGCAGCGTGCGCGGAATGGGAGTGGCGGACATAGTGAGAACATCGACTTCCTTCCGCATCTGCTTCAGCCGTTCTTTGTGGCGCACGCCGAAGCGCTGTTCTTCATCCACGATCAACAGGCCCAGGTCGGTGAACTTGATGTCTTTCGACAACAGCCGGTGCGTGCCAATCAGAATATCCACTTTCCCTGTGCCGACCTTTTCCAGAATCTCTTTCTGCTGCTTGGCCGAGCGAAAGCGGCTGATCATCTCAATGCTCACCGGAAAGGCGGCAAAGCGCTGCTTGAAAGTTTCGTAGTGCTGAAAGGCGAGCACCGTCGTAGGCGCAAGCAACGCGACTTGCTTATTGTCGTTGACCGCCTTGAACGCCGCCCGCATGGCGATTTCCGTCTTGCCGTAACCGACGTCGCCGCAGAGCAGCCGGTCCATGGGCTGTGAAGATTCCATGTCGCGTTTCACGTCGGTAATGGCGAGATCCTGGTCCTCCGTCTCGGTGAATTCGAAGGCATCTTCGAACTCGCGCATCCACTGATTGTCAGCCGCGAATGCATGTCCCTTGGCTGCGCTCCGCTCGGCGTAGAGCTTCAGCAGTTCCTCGGTCATGTCCTTCATGGCCTTGCGCACGCGCGCTTTGGTCTTCGCCCACGCTGCCGTGCCTAGATGATTCAGCGCCGGCTTTGCGCCTTCCGACGACCGGTATTTCTGAATAAGGTCGAGCCGGGTTAGCGGAACATAAAGACGTGCTCCTTCCGCATATTCCAACAACATGAATTCGGCGTTGCCATCGCCTTGATTGATTTCCTTCAGCCCCTGATATTGCCCAATGCCGTGCTCGACGTGGACTACGTAATCGCCCACTTGCAGGTCGCGGAAGTCTGAAAGAAACGCTGAGACTTTGGACTTCGAGCGTTGCGGGCGTGAAACCACGGAGTCCGACTCATCGAATAAATCGCGAGAGCCAAGAATCGCGAGATGTGCCTCGGGCAAAATAACGCCGTCCGGCACATACGCCTTGGCCAGTGTGGTGGTAAGAATCTCGCCCGTGAAATAGGAGGTTTCGTCGGCGTAACTTTCTCCGCCGCGAGTGCGGCTGCCCAGGCGGAAAGAAAGGCCGTATTCGCTGAATACATCGGCAAGGCGCTCGACTTCGCCGATATTCGGGACGGCGATCAGCACGCGATTCTGTTCCGCTAATTCCTTCTTGACCTCATCCAGCATGGCCGGAACCGCGCCGTGAAAGCGCAGCGCCGGCTGCGAATGAAACGTAACCACCTCGGCTTCGTCTGGACGCGCGATTCCGAGATGCTCAATCGAGGCTCCAGGAAGATCGGCTAGTTTCCGCCACCAGTCGTCAGGAGGAAGATACAGATCCGTAGGCCGCACCAGATTGCCGACCTCGCTGCGTTCGTGCGCTTCTTCGATTCGTGACCAGGTGTGCTCGAACTCTTGTTTGAGATTATCCGGTTCGTCCGTCAGGATTACAGCTTGCGGGAGCAGGTCAAAAACGGTGCGATCCGCCCCAGCAACCGGCGCGTAAAATTCCCAGCCGGGAAACACGCTGACACCGCCGGCGCGAACGGCCTGCTCGACAACTTCTTCTGAGCCGGCGATGCGCTTTCCCGACAAGCGAACGTGAATGGCTCCCAGCAGGTCGTCATTAAGCGGAGTTTCAGTAAGTGGAAGCAGCAGCGCTTCGTCGACCGGAGTGGACGACCGCTGAGTCGCAGGATCGAATTTGCGGATGGACTCGACCTCGTCGCCGAAGAACTCAATGCGCAGCGGACGATCCGCCTCAGGCGAATACACGTCGAGGATGCCGCCGCGTATGGCGTACTCGCCGGGCATTTCCACCACGTCGGTCGCAGCGTAACCAACGGTGTTCAGGTGCCGCAGCAAAGGCTCGGTGTCGAGCGTCTCACCGCGGCGAATCATTCGCGCCAGATCGGCATAGTACTCCGCGGAACGAAGACGAAGCGCTGTCGCCGCAATTGGCGAAACCAGAATCGAGACAGCGCCGGTGGCGATTTTCCAAAGCGCGACCGCGCGTTCTTCCTGGATCTCGGGATGCGGCGAGAGATTCTGGAACGGCAGCACATCTCGCGTCGGCAGCGAAACCACCGAGTCGGGGTCGTTTCCCCCAATCAGTTGATGGAACGCCTGCAAGACCGGGACGAAATCTTCGGCAGTCCGATTGTCGGGAACCACCACGATGAATGGCCGTCCAGCAGCTTTCTGCAATAAAACCAGTAGCAGGGCTTTCGCGGTAGGAGTGAGTCCGGACACACGTAAACGCCCCGTGCCCTCACGAAGGTGGGAGGCTACACGTATGAAGGCGGGCAACTTTTCCACGTCCGCGAACAGATCGCGGACGAAAGGTAAGACCATTGCTTTTTGATTCTAACAGGAGATTCACGAGGCCGACTTCGGCTGGGCAAGTGACGGGCGATGACGCTCGTCCTTTGTTGATCTTCCGCACTTGATCATGCCCGCAGTAACGGACGGGTCAGACAGGTTGGGCCGCCACTGCCGTTGATGCAGAGCTCAGAGCCAGGGAAGGTCCGAACATCAAATCCTGCGGCACGCAGCTTGTCATTGGTCTTTACGTTTTCTTCCAACGCCAGCAGACGCTTTTCGCCGAGTGATAGAACATTACAGGCCAGCGTTTCTCGCTCCGAATAATCGATCTCAATGAAGCGAAACCCGCGCCCCTTCAATGACTCCAGCGTTTCAACGGCCAGCCAGGGCAGGTCAACAAGGACGGTTTTCTCATCCAGCAGGCTGATCAGTGACATTAAATGCAGGCAAGCGGCGGGTCCTGGACCGTGCGGCAGCGGGGCGGATAGGACCTCCACACCTTTAGGCTTGAGCAGCGCGCGCATTTGCTGGATGCCTTGCCCGTTGGTGCGATAGCCATGGCCGACGAGTAGCGTCTTGGCGTCAAGCCATACCATGTCCCCGGCTTCGGTTGTCGCGGGAGGCGTAATCTTCGCCAGCATCGGAATGCCCAAGATCTGGCAGAAAGATCCATGATGCTTGCCTTCAGGAACGCGGTTCGCTTTGCCCGGACGCATCAGGATCAATCCAAAATCGGTCGGCAACGACGCGTCGTGCGTATACACGGCATCGAGAGAGAGTTCCATGGCCGGGGGAATATCCTCAACTTCCGCGCCGCACGCTTCCAATTCGCGACACAGAGCCTCGTGCTGCGCTTGAGCCATCTCGAAATCCGGCGGATGAGCGAAGCCAAGTTCCCGCCAGCGAGCGGCCCGTTCGGGCTGATGCCAGCAGGCGGTGCGCGGTGAACACACCAGCACGCGTTTCAATGCGCCGACCATGGAATGGCCGTTGAAACGGGCCTCAGTCGGGGCAGCGGCCTCCGCGATGAATTTTTCGAAGCCACTGGCCATAGAAGAAATCTAAACTGCTGTTATGGCAAAAGCAATATGGGAAGGCACCGTCCTCGCCGAATCAAACCAATGCCGGGAAGTGGAAGGCAACCAGTATTTTCCACCGGATGCGATCAAACAGGAGTATTTCAAACCGAGCTCCGCTCACAGCGTTTGCCCCTGGAAAGGTACAGCCAGCTACTACGACCTCGAAGTGAACGGCAAACGGAATCAGGGCGCGGCGTGGTATTACCCGGAGCCGAAACCGGCAGCCCAAGAGATCAAGGGATACGTGGCATTCTGGAAGGGTGTGAAGGTCGAGAACTAGTGTCGAACCCTGGTGCGTTCGGGTTTCTTAGAACTCCACATGCGCACGGAACGTGGGCACAGTCACCGGTCCGCGATCGCGGTTGTATCCTGGATTGCTGACGTGCTGCAGGCCGGGCGCCAGATAGATTCCCCGCCAAACGTGAACCGTGTAGAAGGACTCCACGATATTCTCGCGACCGTAATTCAGATTGCCATCACCAAGGAGAAAGCCGAGGCCTCCATCGGCGAGATAGATTTGGTGATCTTTCTTAATCGCGTTGGTCACGAAGGCAATGCCTGCCCGGTCTTGTTTTCGATGCCACCAGGCACCGGCCGCTCCCAGTCCCAGGTCGAAGGTTTGATCGTCTTCGGTGTATGCGAAAGATTCAGTCTTGCCGTTATCCCATCCGAAGCGGCCGAACGCGGTGAGGTAATGAGTGAGATTCTGCTCCAGGTTTATGCCGAATCCGTACTTGCGAGTGATGTGCCAGGGATGATTGGTAATGTCCGGGACTGGGGTGAGACCCTGTTGGAACTGCTCGATGGCCTGTCGATAGATTCCCATGTTGGCATAGTTGGTGTAACCCAATAAACGCACCACGCCTCCCTTTTTCGGGATCAAGCCGCGACGCCATTCGAATTCATAGTTCTCGGCATGCACCTCCCATGGCTTCCATACCAGATCAATTCCGTTCGCGACTTTGGGCATGAGCGCCTCGGCGAAACGGAAACCCCAGTTGCGGTCTTCATAGTCCGCAGTTAGTCCCACAGTATAGCCACGAGTGTCTGCGGCGTAGTCGTATGCGCCGTTGTTGTCGACCGTCCAGTTGATGAATTGAAAATGGGTATCGGAGCCGGCGCTGTTGACATCGAAAAAATCCACCATACTGAACTTGCCAAAGCGAAGCTCCAATCGGCGACGCGGCAGTTCCTCAAAGAGTGAAAGATAACTGCGCTCACTCTCGACTTTGTCCTTGCTGAGAGCAATTACTTTGTGGATCATGCCTCGCGCCAGATAAGGCGCTTTGCTCAGCAGCGGATTGCGCACGATGTCGAGATCCGTATTGCCCGCGAGTCCGAACCCCTGGCTCAGAGCCGCTCCGCCGGCCTCTTCAATGTCCACCAGAATCTCGGTCGAATTGTTGAGGCGCATGCCCGTGTAGAGGGTCAGCACGCGCGACGTAGCTTTCTGATAATTGGGGCCCAGACTGTGCGCCCCGCTGTAGGCGGCCGGGAATGAAGGTTGGGCCTGGAAAATGAAATTCATCTGCCCCGAAATCCAGTAGCGCGTGTCCTTGAAATGCGGAAACATCGTTTCCACAACCTCGTCTGCGGGTGGATCGGCAGGCGGGTCAGCCTCATGGGCCGCGTTTGGCTGGGACGCGGTATCCAGCTTCGCCGCGGCGGGCGCGTCCGGCTGCTGCGCAAACGATGGAGGCGCCGTAGCAAAAGCCGCCCAGAGCACGAGCATCCCCCAGCACGCACTAATATTGACGAATTGGGCTTGCTTTCGCATATTTTCTACGAACGACCGGGTCCAACCCATTCCGAGCGGGCTGATTTCACTCACCGGGTTTTTCCCCAATAATTAACGCTACTATAGCATGCAAGATTAACTATAGTTAACGCCATAGGCGTCCGGTTGGGTGGTTGGCGAGTTCTCCAACGCGAATCGAAGATACCGCCGACCCACCCAGCCTACGCAGGGTTGTTTAAAGGAATGTTACAGGTCGAGCCGAACGCTCTCAGCAATCCTGTTTCACCCAGTGCATACGGAGCCGCCGCTTGCCATTTTCGTCGGTGACCACGACCCAGCTCATGCGCAAGGGCTTGTGTTCGGCCTTGGGTTCCACCTGCCACAATGGGGCATCTTCGTGGTGGACTCTCACGAGCTGCGTCGTCGCCATCGCCATCGGCTGTGCGAATAGAGTCATGCAGCACATTGTCGTGTTCCTCCTTTCTGTAAAGTTCAACCACCAATTCGATGTGGCGGTGCGAAAGAACGCCATAAAAGGTTCATAAAGATTAGGGATATTCTTAGTGCATACTCTGGCCCAGCGCTCCCGACAGATCGATCACGTGATACAGCACCAGCAACATCATGAGAACCAGGTATCCGCGCAAAGCCATCAGCGAGATCTTCGCGCTGATAGTCATCGACATACGTCCAAGCGAGGCCGTATCGACTTTTTCCTCCCGCACGTCATCGAGCGGATGAATGACTACAAATTGATCCTCGGAAACGTTGCTAATCGTGGTTGGTCTCAGCAATGCCATCACACCCATGTTTGCACCTCTCCTTTCTCCCTTACGTCGCAGGGAACAAGTTGGGGGCGACCACTTGGGCCGCCAGAACGAGCGAAAGAATGAAGAGGACAATGATGATGATCCAGTTCACCCAGTTGTTCCAAGGTTTGTTCACGTACTCGTCGCCGAGTACCTGTTTATCATTGAGCAGCAACTGCAAGAAGATGATGGCGGAAGGCAACATGATGCCCGCCAGCACCTGAACGCCGATGATGATCAACTGCAACGGTGCGCCTGGGATCAGCACAATCGCAGCAGCGAGCGCAACGCAGACTACATAGGTTGCGTAAAAGCCTTTCGCCTTGCTGAACGGCATCTCCAGACTGTGTGGCCAGCCCTTCACTTCTCCGTAAGCCCAGGCGCTGGAGAGCGAGATCGCGGTTGTGCCCAACACCGCTGCATTGATCATCAACAACAACAGTGCGCTGCGAACCGCCTCGCCGGCGAATGGCTGAAGATCGTGTGCCAGTTGCGCCGGATCAGAAAATGCAAGTCCATGCACCTTGCCAGCATTGCCCGCGATCATCATGCAGCCGGCGACCACGATCGTGAACACGGCTCCCAGGAATGTGTCCAGACGAGACCACTTTAGGTCCGCGAAACGCAACCGCTTATCGGCCACGCAACTCTGCTGGAAAAACAATTGCCACGGGGCAATCGTGGTTCCCACGATCGCGACCATCAGAAACACCAGGCTGGTCGTGACTCCGCCAGCAGGCAAACCCGCGACAAACGTGTCGTGAAAGACTCCGCCCAAGCCCGCTGGCCGCAGCTTAAGAGCGATGAACAGCCACGCAGTGTCCAGCAAACATAGAAAAACGGTTACGCGTTCCCAGCGGCGATAGCTTCCAGTCAGTACCATGAACATCAGACCGGCCGCGGCAACGGGCACGCCAACTCGGGGCGCAATGTTCATGTGGCCCAGCGCTAGCGCAATCGCTGCAAATTCAGTCACCAAAGTCAGGAAGTTCACCAACTGAAGATCAATCAAGGAAAACAATCCCCACCACTTCCCGAAACGCTGGTAAATCATGGTGGCGTGGCCTTTGCCGGTTGCGATTCCGAGCCTTACCACCATCTCTTGAATGAAATAGGTGACGGGGAGCAAGAGCAGCAACAGCCAAAGCAATTTCGTTCCATACTGCGCACCAGCCTGCACATAAGTTGAGACTGCACCGGCGTCGTTGTCGGCCTCCATCACGATCAAGCCGGGTCCAAAGACGACGAGGAACGTCAGGACATTGCGCGCCCACTTGGATCGGACCAGTCGGCCACGAACGACCGGCATATCAGTGCCCACGCTACCGGTCGCGACGATGACTTCTTCTTGCATTCTTCGTTCCTACTGTTTGAATTCGATTTCCCTAAACAGCCACTGCTTACCAGTGCTTTGCGCCGTGGGTCTTGCTCCCTCGTTGCGTTGGTAAATGTTCAAGTTTGGAGTCGCCGTGCAGCCGATGAAGCAGGACGGCAATGACTGCTCCTCAAAACGGAATCAGAGCAGCGACAATCCAAAACTTGACAAACCAGTTCACGGGGAACTCCCGCCTCGCGGACTGCGAACACGCGGCGTTAGCGGCCGTTACTCGGCTGAACGGCTCGTATCGCAGTTCGCGCGTATCGATTTTGCAGAAGGAAGAGTGTGCCTCGTGGCACCAGCCTCGATCCCTCGCGCTCTTCAGTTGTCGATCCAGAAGAAGCAGAGGTGAGGCGATATGCAGGATGAAGCTTATCGGGACACCTTACCGCTTGTTCTACACCGGAATGCCGCCGATACTACTCGGAGGCTCTGGTCCAAAAACAGTTTGCATACTTCCTTAGTCGCTCCTGACGGGGTCGGTAGATTTTCCGCCAGGAATCTTATATCATACCCCCCTTGGGTATTGTCAAGAAAAAACTCGAGAAAGCAGGGGAAAATGCAAGATAAAATTCCCGAAATTTCAAAAGAGAAACAGAAGCTGCTGTTCCGCATCAAGCGGATTCGCGGCCAGTTCGCAGCCGTCGAGCGCGCCCTCACCGCCGGAGATGAATGCGCCGACATCCTGATGCTGCTGGCCGCGATTCGAGGTGGAGTTAACGGGTTGATGGCGGAGGTCCTTGAGGACCATATCCGCCTGCACATGATGAATCCAGATCACGAGGTGGAGTCGCCCGAAGAGTTGGGCGAAGACTTGATTGGCCTGGTTCGCGCGTATCTGAAATGAGCGGGCGCCGTCGCTGATGAGAATTGCCAGCTCCCAAAAAATCAGGACAGCTCGGAGCCCCCCGAAGCTGTCCTTGAAACCCTCCCGGTTAGAAGGGCGTGTGTACTGAAAAGAGAATACCCAGAACGTGTTTCAGGACTGTTGCGAGACTGTAAATATCCGGTGAATTCCGTTGCCTTTCTTTACTCCGAAGTCAGGCCCCGGACTCGCGGGCTGCAGGCCTCCGTTCCCCGCTGTTACCATAGATGTCCAGTTTCCTTCCGGAGAGCCCATGGCCCGCAAAACGGAGATGTCCCGCAAGCTGCAGGAACGCGCCGAAAAGATGATTCCCGGTGGCGTCAATTCGCCAGTGCGTGCCTTTCGTTCCGTAGGCGGAGACGCGCCCTTCATTATCCGCGGCCAGGGTTCGCACATCTTCGACGCCGATGGCAACGAGTACATCGACTACGTGGGCTCGTGGGGTCCACTCATTCTCGGGCACGCTCCCTCCAAAGTGATCGAAGCGATTATGGACGCCGCCTGCAATGGCACCAGCTTTGGCGCTTCTACTCCCGCCGAGGCCGACCTGGCGGAAATTGTGCTTTCCGCGTTCCCCCGGATGCAGAAAGTCCGTTTCGTCAATTCGGGGACGGAAGCCACGATGTCCGCCATCCGTCTGGCTCGCGCTTATACAAAACGCAAGTACATTGTGAAATTCGAGGGCTGCTACCACGGGCATGCCGACGCCCTCCTGGTCAAAGCCGGTTCGGGTATTGCGACGCTCGGAATCCCGGGCTCTGCCGGGGTTCCGGAAGAATTCATTCAGTTCACGC
Source organism: Terriglobales bacterium (assembly GCA_035483835.1). Lineage (GTDB taxonomy): Bacteria > Acidobacteriota > Terriglobia > Terriglobales > Acidobacteriaceae > JABDBE01. The sequence goes on along the minus strand of DATHPO010000102.1, from coordinate 6,442 downwards.
TGGCGCTCCCGTTCAACGACACCGACGCACTCGAACACGCATTCAAGAAATTCAAGCACGAGATCGCCTGCGTGATCGTCGAACCGGTCGTGGGCAACATGGGTTGCGTGCCAGCTCCAGGCGGATATCTGGCGGCTCTGCGCTTGATCACCCAGCGGGAAAAGAGTGTGCTGATTTTTGACGAAGTCATGACCGGATTCCGCCTCGCCTTCGGCGGCGCGCAAGAGCTTTACGGCGTGACGCCAGACTTAACCACGATGGGCAAGATTATTGGTGGCGGACTTCCGGTAGGAGCCTATGGCGGTCCATCCGAAATCATGAACATGGTGGCGCCGCTTGGACCCATGTATCAGGCGGGCACCCTCTCGGGAAACCCGCTCGCCATGGCTGCGGGGTTGGCCACGTTACGTCATCTGCGGGAAAATAAACAGGAAATTTATCCGCGTCTCGACAAGCTCAGCGGAGAACTGGTGGACGGAGTGGCGGTAGCAGCGAAAGAAGCGGGCGTGCCTCTCTGTCACAACCGCGTGGGTTCCATGTTCACCTGGTTCTTCACTCCCGGTCCAGTGACGGATTGGGATTCCGCCGCGAAGTCCGACACGGAAGCCTTCGGCCGCTTCTTCCGCGCCATGCTGGACAATGGCGTCTACCTTCCGCCATCGCAATTCGAGGCCGCATTTCTCGGCACAGCGCACACCGAAGAAGATATCCAGCGAACCATTGGCGTGGCAAAGCAGGCATTTGCGTCGGTACATGCGTAGCCGTCGAGCCTTGCTCGACTGGACGGCCGAGGGCGGCCGTCCCCACCCGATTTTCGCTTCCGTCGGACCGGGTCTCAGCACCGCATGGTTTTAGCTGAGTGCTGACAACTAATTGCTCACAGCTTGCTTTCCCATCATCTCTGGAATCGTTACGAATTCGTATCCTTCCGACTTGTACCGGGTAATCAGCCGATCACTCGCAACTACGGTTTGCGAACGATCCGCGCCGAATGCCGCATGGCTGCCATCGTGTAACAGGATCACATCTCCGCCGCGAGTCTGCCGGCGCACCTTCTGCTCAACGTACTCCGTTGGTTTTCCCTTCCAGTCCCAACCGGTCACATTCCACATCACAGGTTCCAGGCCAAGCGCTCGCGCAATTTTCAAAGTGGCCGGCCGGCGTCCACCGAAAGGAGGACGAAACAGGTGAGAATGCTCTCCCACGGCATCATTCAAGGCCTGCTCGCAATCGCGCAATTGCATCGCAGTCTGCCGCGCCGAAGCAAAGATTAGATTGGGATGGCCGAAAGTATGATTGCCGACGACATGCCCCGCCCGCACCAATTCGTGCGCGATATCGGGTCTTTGTTTCACGTAGCGCCCGATCAGAAAAAATGTCGCCTTTACGTTGTGGCCGGCAAGAACTTCGAGCAGACGAAGAGTGTGAGGATCGTTTGGACCGTCGTCGTAGGTCAGTGCGAGTTGTCTGACCCCGGGCTTTAGTCCGGTGAAAGTTCGGCCATACAACTGTCCGGTCGGCGCCATGGACTGGTAGCCCGCCGCCGAAGCAGCGATGGCTCCGCAAATGCCCGAAACGGCGTAGCCCAACATGCGCCGATTGTAACCGCGGGGATGTCGATTTCACCACAGTGTCACAGAGAAGAAAAAAGTCCAGCTCGTTTTCCAATAGTCTACTGCTCGGGATTAATCGGACGCCACGCTCCTGGAATTTTTCTCTGTGTCTCTGTCTCTTCGTGGTGAAGAGGGGTTACTCTTCCCGCAATTGCGCTCAAAGCCTTGTCGGGATATCCTGCCATTCGAAGCTCGATCCCATGGCCAACCTTTTCGAACTGCCCCGTTACATTGCCGTGGAAGGTCCCATACGCGTGGGGAAAAGCACGCTGACGAGGGTTCTTGCCGAGCGCCTCAACGCGCAGCGCGTCATGGAAGCGGAGGACAACCCCTTCCTGCGCGCCTTCTACGACGGCGAACGCGGCGCGGGATTCCAGGCGCAATTCGCTTTCCTGATCCGCCGCTTCGAACAGCTTCGGGCGCTCGATCTTGGGCCTCACTCTCAGAAATCCGTGGTCACGGATTTTGTGTTTGAAAAAGATAAACTCTTTGCCTGCCTCAATCTGACCGATCAGGAACTCGAAACCTACAATCGCTATTACAACTATTTCCGCGAACAGCTCCCCACGCCCGACCTGGTGATCTATTTGCAGGCCACTCCTGAGGTTCTGAAAAAACGCCTGAAGAAAAAGAATGCGCCGGGAGAGAAGGCGATCAACGAAGAATATCTCGAAGAAGTGATCAAGGCCTACGAACACTTCTTTTTTCACTACACGTCATCAGACCTGCTGATCGTGAACACCTCAGAGATTGATTTCGTGGAACGCAACGAAGACTTGCAGGAGCTCCTGCGAAAAGTTTCCGCCCCGATCAAGGGGACTCAGTATTTCCTCCCGCTGGGAAATCAGGACGCGGCCAGCGCGTAGCTGATCGTTAATCATTAATCGTTAGCCAAGGACCGAGCGAAAGGTCGGACGATGAGCACTGGAACTCCAACGAAGGCCGCTGACCTTCGCAGTCGATTGGTCGAGATCGCCCTGCAATGGCAGGAGTGCTTTGGCGTTGCTCCCGCGATAATTAGCGAAATCGACTCAGGGCAGTTGGTCGGCATGCCAGACCAGGCGATTGGCTCTCGTTGTGAGTCGTTTCGATAACCACGCGACCGTCTTGAGTTGCCGAAACCACGTCAACTCGGGTAAAATCTAGGTTTCGCGCATCAAGTTCTGAACTTCTCTGGAGCAGTCATGGCACAAGTTTGTGATATCTGCGGCCGAGGGCCGCAATTCGGAAATACCATCAGCCACGCCCACAACGTATCGCGTCGGCGCTGGAACATCAACCTGCGCCCGGTTCGCGCCAAAGTGAAGGGCGGAGCCAAGCGCATGCGCGTCTGCACCTCCTGCCTGCGCAGCGGCAAAGTAGTCAAAGCCTAAGAGCGATAACCACAAAGGACACTAAGGTTCACAAAGGAAAACATGCGGCAAGGTCTTCCTTTGTGGACCTTTGTGTCCTCTGTGGTTAATGCCTCTAGCGAACGCCTAGCAATTCGACGTCGAAGATTAACGTCGCATTCGGAGGAATCGGGCCGCCCGGCGTTCCGCGAGCTCCGTAACCGAGTTGTGGCGGGATTCGCAATTGCCTCTTGCCGCCCACCTTCATCCCGATGATGCCTTCGTTCCACCCCTGGATGACCGGCGCGCTGCCGAGTGGCTCCACGACAAATGGCTCGCCACGGTCCAGAGAGCTGTCGAACTTCTTGCCATTAGTCAGCCACCCGGTGTAGTGGACCTTCGCCGTCTGGCCCGCCGCGGCAGTGGAGCCCGTGCCCACTTTGATGTCCCAGTATTGCAGGCCATCGGCCGTCTTGGCGCCGTCGCCGGTCACCTTCGTGGGCGCACTGTTGTCAGCCTTCTTGCTGCTCTGCGCAAAAAGAGCGGCAGCTACGAACATAACGATTGCAATCAAACACGCACTCTTCAGCATTGCTCTTCTCCCTGTAGTTGATTTTCGATTAAGAGCGGAACTTTGCATTCTAAATTGGCGCTTGAGAATGCGCCAATTGCAAATAGCCACACTCTATGCCAAGGCAATTACATCAATTTCTACCGCCACGTCCTTGGGCAGGCGCGCCACCTCGACGGTCGATCTGGCTGGCGGGGTTGAAGTGAAATAGCGTCCATAGACTTCATTCATCGCGCTGAAGTCGCCCATGTTTTTTAGGAACACGGTCGAGCGCACAACTTTCTCCAGCCCGCTTCCCGCGGCCTTCAAGATCGCGGAGAGGTTCTTGAGTACGCGATCAGTCTGGACAGCGACGCCGCCGCTGACCACCTGCTGAGTGGCCGGATCAATCGCGACCTGCCCGGAAACGAAGACGAATCCATTGGCCCGGATCGCCTGCGAATACGGCCCAATTGCCTGAGGGCCGTCTTTGGTAGAAATCACGTCTCGCATCCATCCTCCACAATTCTTATTGCCACCGCTGATTTACGCAGATGCAACCCGGCACTGTCAAACGGACGAGCAGGAAATCAAGAAGGAACCAGTTGTCAGCTGATAGTTCACAGTTCTCAGTTCGAGTTGGCCAACGACTAAACCTTCTGCAGTCTCTGCACGTCGTGAACCCCGGGAATCTTGCGCACGCCGTTGATGATGTTTTCCAGGTGCTTGAGGTCTGCAATATCGAGAATGACATCGACGTTGGCCTGTGCGTTCGAGCTGCGCACCTGAATGTCGCGGATATTGGTTTTGGAGTCGCTGATCACGGCCGTTATCTGTTTCAACATGCCGAATCGATCGTCGCAAAAGACGGTAAGCTTCACGGGATACGAGCTCGGCGTTCCCTCATCGTGGGCCCATTCCACATCGATGCGGCGCTCCGGCTCATACAGGAGGTTCACGACGTTAGGGCAATTGAGGGCGTGGACGGCTACGCCTTTGCCGCGGGTTACGTAACCGACCACGCCCTCGCCGCGGATGGGGTTGCAACAGCGGGCGCGGTACACGAGCAGATCACCATGGCCTTTTACGCGGATGGCGTTGTTGCCGCTGTCTCCGCCGAAAACCCGCCGAACCACGCTGGCGATGCCGCCGGATTTATCTCCCTCACTGTCGGCGGCGGGCGCGGCGGAAGCCGGCGCCAGGCGAGCCAGCACCTGCCGCGCGGAGTACTTGCCGTATCCGATTCCGGCCATCAAGTCGTCGATCTGGCCCAGACCATAGTCCGAGGCGATCTTCAGCAATACGTCGTCCTTGATCTCTTTCAACGCAACGCGGTATTTGCGCGCTTCTTTTTCGATCAGCTTGCGCCCGATTTCGATGGCGCGCTCACGCTGATGAATGTTGAGCCAGTGTTTGATCTTGTTGCGGGCGCGCGATGACTTGACGATGGCCAGCCAGTCGCGGCTCGGCGTGCGACCCGGCTGAGTAACGATCTCCACAATATCGCCGCTGTGCAGCTTGTGACGCAGCGGCACCATGCGTCCGTTCACCTTGGCGCCCACGCAACTGTGACCGACCTCAGTGTGAATCGAATAGGCAAAATCGATGGGAGTGGACTCCCGCGGCAGCACTACGACTTTTCCTTTGGGCGTGAAGGTGTAAACCTCTTCGGGATACAGATCGATTTTGAGAGTGGAAAGGAACTCAGTGGGATCGGAGACATCGCGCTGCCACTCGACAACTTGCCGCAGCCAAGCCAGCCGCTGCTCGTCTTGAGCCGAGACCGGGCCGTCTTTGTATTTCCAGTGTGCCGCGATGCCTTCTTCTGCCATGCGGTGCATTTCCTCGGTGCGGATCTGCACTTCAAAGGGTGTGCCATCCTCGGTGATCACTGAGGTATGCAACGATTGATAAAAGTTGGGCCGCGGCATGGCGATGAAGTCTTTGATTCTTCCCGGCACGGGCCGCCACACATTGTGCACAATCCCGAGCACGGCGTAGCAGTCCTGCAAAGACTTCGTGATCACCCGCATGGCGTACAAGTCGTAGACTTGGTCCACGCTGATTTTTTGCCGCACTAGCTTCTTGTGGATGCTGAAGAGCCGCTTGATGCGGCTTTCCACTTCGGCCGTGATGGCTGCCTCTTTCAGCTTGTCGCGCAGGGTTTGCTCGACCCGCGCCAGAAATTGCTCTCCCTTCTTGCGGCGGGCTTCGACCGCGTCGTGCACTTGCTGGTGAGTCAGCGGATCGAGGTAACGGAATCCCAGGTCCTCGAGTTCACCGCGAATCTTACCCATTCCGAGCCGGTGAGCGATAGGGCCGTAAATCTCCAGCGTCTCCTTGGCAATCTTCTGCTGGCGTTCCGGTGTGAGGTGCTCGAGGGTTCGCATGTTGTGCAGGCGGTCGGCAAGTTTGATCAGCACGACGCGGATGTCATCGACCATGGCCAGCATCATTTTGCGGAGGTTCTCGGCTTGCTGTTCCTCCCGCGTGGCGAAATCAATCTGGCTGATCTTGGTAACACCCTCAACAATGTGGGCAACCTGCTCGCCAAATTCTTTTCGAATGTCGACGATGGTGACCGAGGTGTCCTCGACGGAGTCGTGCAGCAAACCGGCAGCGATCGCGACCGCGTCCATTTTCATTTCGGCCAGAACCTGCGCCACGCCGAGCGGATGAACCAGATAGGGCTCGCCCGAGGCGCGGCTCTGACCAGCATGATTTTTCTGGGAGAATTCGTAGGCTCTGCGCACCAGTTCCAGATCATCGCCGGGGCGGTTGGCACGCATGGTGCGCAACAACTCCCTGAACTTGGTCACCGTGAGGGCGGTGGTCGCGATCTGTTCGCGCAGCGTCGCCATAACGGATTATACCGGGGAAAGAGACGTTACAAGCAACCTCTGTACAGGCCTGTAGAAACGTAGCTGGCTACGTTTCGGGACGATGAA
>DATHPO010000101.1:0-3623 GCA_035483835.1 Terriglobales bacterium | reverse complement strand
TTTAACACCATATACGCTCTCTTCGTTGCAGACCTTGCATCGGAGCGCGAATGCACGAGACTTGGCATCTTGACCCTCGCTTACTTCACCACGCTTTAGCTCCTCATAAAGCACGGAGGTTGTCCTGGGAATGGGAATTCGCTGCTTGCAACGAGAGCAAAGGACACCCCAATAATGACTCTGCGTTATCTCTTGAATCATGACGAACCTCACAGGGGAACCTGATGGACTATCGTGGAACGCCCAGCATAGCGCCAAACCGAATCTCAGCACTGTTCAAAAGAGGACAGTTTTCCGGAACCTCCAGCTCTAGGCTTGGTACTCACCTCGAGAACTCGCGAGCAACCTATATCGGACGTGAGGATAGGTATGAATGAGCAGGGATGCCAACCGTCGTGGAAGCAGCCTTTTCTACAAGCGCTCCGTGAATCGGATAAGCAGAGGCTAGGGGAACTGGTCCTTGCGGCCGAACACGCCATAATCCTTCGCCAGCAGGAATTGAAACATTCTTCAGATCATCATGAAGAACGGAGCGAGATGCAAGTGGCGATAGCGGCTTTACTGACAGTCAGCGTGTACAAACTCGGCAGCTGCTCGTTTCCACCCTCGCGTTCGGCGAGTTCGAAGTTAGCGTGATCAGTAGTCCGGGTTTTACCCGTTCGCTTGTTCTAGGTGCAGACGTGCGATTATTTGCGGTGCCCTGAAGGGGACATAAAATGGACAACACTATGTGGCTGCTAAAAGGGCTTCTGGTCGGGATGTCAATTTTTGCGACCGGCTTCATCCTGTATCTGGCGATATGCATTTGGCGGAAACCCTCGCAATATCCGCAGCCGGGCGACCGCGGGGGAGAAATCGCCTTCGACTTTTTCGCCTTGCTTCGGCACGTCTTTTTGCAAAGCCCGCTGTTTTACGCGGCCTTCGTGGGGGCGCTGCTCATCGGCTGCTCGCTCGTCGTAACTCAGTAGTTCAGCGTCATTGTCGGGTTCGGGTTCTTCGCTCGGCGATGTGCCGCGCAAACGTGCGACCTAAACTCCTTGTCGCATTCCATCTCATATCGCCGCCTCTTCATTTCTTCGATTGAGCCGCCGACGAGAGAAATTGAGGGATTGAACGTCCATCCGCAACGCAGAGCCCAATGTCGGGGATTTTTCGCTCGCTCAACCAGTTTGTTAATCCAGTAACAGGAAACCATGCCCGGCGGGCCGATCGCAGTTACCCACGCCGTTCTTATTTCGCTGCGACAACGAGCAGCGTGAAGTCATCCTGAAATCTACCGTTGCAGAAACTGACCACTTCCTTCGTAATTGCGGCGAGCAACTCAGAGGCGCTCAATCCAATGTTGTGCCTGCCAAGCTCAACCAATCTTTGTTCTCCAAATTCCTGTCCATCCGAATTCATCGCTTCGGTTAGACCGTCGGTATAAAGCACCAGGCGGTCCCCTGAGTCCAACTGAATTCCCGCATTTTCGTAATTCCGGATCGGAAATATTCCCAGCGGCGCTCCCCCTTCCCGCAGCAGAACTGCCTCACCCGATTTGTGAAACAGAATGGGCGGCCAGTGACCGGCGCTGGCAAAAGTCAGCCTGTTTTCGGTCGTTTCGATCGTGCAGTAGCAGAACGTAACGAACTTATCGGGAGCAATGTTATTGGATATCACCTCATTCAACTTCCCCAAGAGAGAGCCTGGTGAGATCGATTCCGAAGCGAAGGCGCGGAAACTGGCCTGCAGGTTGGCCATCAATAGCGCGGCGCTAATCCCTTTGCCGACCACATCGCCGATGCAGACCCCGATCTTACTCTCACTGAACTTTAGTACGTCAAAATAATCTCCGCCAACAACGCTGGCAGGCTGCCAAGTTCCCGCTACTTCCAGTCCTCTCACCTGGGGAATCTCCTTCGGCAAGAGTCCTTCCTGAATCTCCCGCGCCTTATCCAGCTCTTGATCTTGCTGTTGCGAGTGTGTATTTCCCCTCTCGACGGCACGTTGCAGTTCCAGATTCTTGCCCTCAAGCCGTACTCGCGTTTCTTCATACAAATGGCGAACAGTGCCTACGATCAGAATAACGATGAATACGAGTTTACCGCCGCCCCACAACTGCGCGAAAAACGCATCAAAGGGGACTCGATACACCGTCATCATGATTGCCACCGTCAACGAGACGCTTGCAACCGCCGCGAGGAACAAAAATATTAGATACGCGACCCAGTCAAAGGGAAAGCGGAGGCGCGAACTGACGGGAGCGAGAAGATTCATGATCGGCATCGTCAGATTTCCGATGACGACAGTGTAGAGAAGTACAGGGACGAAGCCGGTGCCGGGACCGCGCACATTTGTGACCCAAAGAACCGCAAACAACGCGACTGCAACCGCGAATAATAGCCCTTGCCTTGAGAAAAAAGCTCGAGCGCCATCGGAGCGGAACCAGAACTTCGTGCTTGAATACGGCATCAGCGTGTAGCCAGGTGTGGCTGCGTGGGATTAGGAATCGCCGAGCATGTTAGGTCGTAGGATGGTACCCAAACACAAGTCAACGAGGGGCATCAGACGGACGTAATCGTGTATCTGCTTCCGTAAAAGGTCGGGTCCATGCGCTTCAACACGTAAACCGAGAAAGCTAGGCGAAACAGGATTTCAATATCCGATTACGCGACGTGCCAGGAGTGGGCGCAACATCGGGGGTCGATGGCTCTGGTTGTCATTTCATTTCCTCCGAGCATCAACCGAACGTGCTTGCTCCTCATTTTCTTGGCCGCGGATCGCAGCTCCTTGAACGTCTCCAGAATGGGCACACCGTTCCGAATGGGAAGGTCAGGAGTGCCGAATCGCTGTCGGCACTTCTGACTGGAAGCGTAAGAAACTGCGAAGGGGGCGCGTTCGCCAATCCGAGTCCGCTTACAAAGCGCGCACGAGCCAAACGACCAAACAGATAACCACTAGAGTTCCTATCAAACCGTATCCTAGCATGGTAGCCTCCGTTTATCCGATATTGACTTGGAAGGTCAGAGAAGGATCATCGTACGCCACGGCATACCACAGCCCATCCGCTCCCATGATGAAGTACACGTCCCGCTGGTAAAACCACGCCGGATATGCACCTGCATAGAACCAATAGCCGCCGTAAGAGTATTCCCGACGTCCCTCGTAGTAGCGCCCACTGTTTTCCTCAAAGCGGGCATGATGGTCGCGGCCAAAACGACTTTCGTTGTATTCGTGTCCGTACCTATCTTTCTGACCATTCCGTGCGTACTGGCCCTGTGATTCTTGCGCATGGCCATTGGCTTGCTGCTGTTGGTGTTGTTGACCCCTTTCTTCGTTTTGCTGAGTCTTGACCTGTTGCTGACGTTGATTCTCGTTTTGCCGTTGCTGGTCTTTGGCTTGCTGCTGCGTGTGCTGCTGGTTTTGTTCCTGGCTCCTAGCCTGTTGCTGTGTATGTTTCTGCTGGTTCTCTTCTTGGCTCTTCGCTTGTTGCTCTTGCTTCTGTGGCTTAGCTTGCTGTTGCTGCTTCTCCGGTCTCGCCTGCTCCTGCTTTGCAGGTTTTGCTTGCTGTTCCTGTCTCTGAGGTTTGGCTTGTTCCTGCTTCGCAGCAGGTTTAGCTTGTTCCTCATGTTGTGCTGGCTTAG
>DATHPO010000100.1:0-21620 GCA_035483835.1 Terriglobales bacterium | reverse complement strand
ATAGAGCTGGCAACCGATGAAAAGACGTTGTTAGCGTTCGCACCAATCAGACGGATGGTTCCCACCACGATCACCAACACCACCGCGAGCATAACCGCGTACTCGGCGACGTCCTGTCCTCTCTCATCCGACCACAGCTGGTACAAAAACATTGCCACGGGCTCCTCCTTGCTTCCCGGCTAAGCACTTATGCGAACGAAAAACTGCTTACCAGGTCGACATCAGCAGAGACACCCCTGATATCCCTTATCCTTGAAATGCTAATAACGTGGCGAGGGCCGAACAATGGCTCTTCGGTGTCGCCATATGGCACAAAAGTGCCATATGGTTCAGGCGATCGGTTTTAAGGGCAGGGATTGATTGACTGCAAAGAGCGCGAGTTCAAGGCGCGTGGAGACCCCAAGTTTATCGAAGATATTGCTGAGGTGATGCTTGACCGTGTCCTCGCTGATCTTGAAGTACTCAGCAGTCTCCTTATTAGAGTAGCCAGCAACCACGGCGGAAACAATCTCCAGTTCGCGGGGCGTGAGGCCGAATTTCTTCTGCCGCGCTTCTTCCCCTGAGGACTGGACCAGCGTTCGCAGGTATTGCACGAGGTTGGAGACGCTCTCACGTCCAACCCAGTATTCCCCTGCCATGACGGTGTGAATGGCTTTCAGCAGAAGCTGGGTGGCTGAGTCCTTTAACACGATTCCGCGAGCTCCAAGCTGAAGAGCCTCGACAATCTGGGCCTTTTCCGCAGCCGCAGTCAGCAGTATCACTCGAACCGCGTTTTGGTTCGAACCGGAACTCATCTCGCGCAATGCCTCCAGGCCAGGATGGCGAGGCATCGCCAGATCCAGAAGCAGGATGTCGGGCTTGAGTTGCCGCGCGAGTCGGACTGCTTCGGCGCCGTCACAGGCTTCGCCGATCACCTTGAGGTCAGGTTCGGTTTCCAAAAGTCGGCGCAATCCATCGCGGAAAATAGGATGGTCATCGGCAATAAGAATGCGAGTCGGCTGCGGTCGTCGGTTATCCATAAGCTGCTTCCCGGCGCTGCGGGACAGTGATTTCTAAACGTGAACCTTGGCCCGGAATTGATTCTATCGTGAGTTCGCCTTCAATCAAACGCACCCGTTCTTTAATAACCAGAGGCCCCTTGCCCATTGCCTCAAGTTCGGCCTGGGCGTAGCGGCCTCCGAACGGAAAGCCACGACCGTCGTCTTCAATCAAAACGTGCCAAGCACCATTGCGAGAGCCCAGCCGCACCAGGACCTGCCGGGCCTGGCTGTGCTTGCGGACGTTGACGAGCGCTTCCTGCACAATGCGCGCCAACTCTCTGCACACGGGCTGTGGCATGTTAAGTTCGTCAAGATCGGACAGGAATCGGGCGGAAATTCCAGTCTCCCGCTGGAATCTTTCTACCGTGTCAGATAGTAACCCCAAAAGCTTCTTGGAATCTACGTCGAGGGTTTTCATCTGCTGCATCAACTCGCGTAATTTGAGAACTTCTTCGCGCAACAGACCCTGAATCCGATTCAGTTCTTCCGTCACCCGACCCGGGTTACCGGGGGATTGACGGCGCAGCACGTCGACCTGCATTTCGACGGCGATGAGCGACTGGACGGCCCCGTCGTGCAACTCACGGGCAAAACGCGCGCGCTCTACTGCTCCCGCCCGCAACCGCAGGCGCCGCAACAAAAGCACGTTGTAAACAGCTGGTCCAACCTGGCGGACTAATTCCTCGAGGAAACGCAGTTCCTCTTCAGTATCGCCAGTCAGGGAAGGATCGACCAGGAAGATTCGTCCCGACCATTCGCGCCCGAAGGCAAACGATACGGTCATCAAACTTGCAAAATCGTGCTTCTTTGCGAGGACGCCCAGGGACTCCGGCGTGAGATCCCGAATTCTGCCGCCTTGCTTATCCAACCCCAAGAGGGAAAAATTCCCTGTGCCCCGATCTCCGGTTCGTCGCGCATAAAGGGTCACGGCCGGAGATTCGTAGAGATAGACCTCGCGGTCGCTAGCGGACGGATCGAGCCAGCGAAAGGAAGAATTACCCTCGATGCGGCGTAATTCACCAACAAATACCCGGTAATTGCTAGTTTCGTGGGAGGCGACGAGCAACTGTTTCGCTCCATACATGGAGAGCAACTCACCGGCAATCTCCCCGATCGTTCCGGTAAGCCCAGCCTCAACTCTCGCCTTCCCGATCGTTCTGGCAATCACCGCTTTTTCCGCGCGAAGCTGTTTCTGTTGCTCGGCCAGATACCCAAGGAGGATGCCTAAGACGAGCAGATATACCGAGCGCATGAAAAGGTGCTTGGGCTCGAAATCGGTGGTATTCACCTGTAAGAACGGAAGGTGCAACTTCAAACCGTTCACCCAGTTCACGAAATTCAGATGAATCAAACAAAAGCCTTCGATCCAAAGCAGCAACACTGCCGCGACGGCGGTTCCTACGGTCTCCCATAAGCCCCAGCGATACGCGGCAGCCGCAAGAACGAAGACGAAAAACAAGGAGAAGGGATTGCCCTGCCCTATGGCGAAAGCTGAAATGAGAGCTGGCCAAATTACATCGGCGCTGTGAACCAGCAAGCGGAAAGATGGTGTCGATTCTTGCCGCCAGCGCAAGAATACAATGATGAAGAAACCCTGCAGAATATAAAAGGCGAGTATCCCGTAGGCCCAGAGGGAATAGCGCACCTCCGCAGGATCCATCCAGATGGCCACGAGGGAAGCGAGAGCGAGGGAAACTCGAGCAGTGGCCAGCCAGCGTTCAGTCCGGCGTATTTCGCCGGGACCCATGGGGGCCCGAAGTCTCCAGAGAAACCGATCTCGCATAGCTTGGAATGGCAATCGTGTACGACCGCGCACAAGGAATAATAATGTTAGGCGGATATTATTTGTAATAGCGTCCGAGAGCAAGCAAAACTTCGCTCGGGCGAAGCTAAAGCTAACATTCTAAACAACGTACCATCAAGAATGGCATCCTTTAGAAGATTGGTAGGGGCGGAGATGGTTACTTGAGTAACTTTCGCTCTGGTGTATTGTGCCTAAGAATTAGTATCGAATGAACATGTCCGGACGTTCGAAACTATGGATCTCGACCGCCGTCGGCTTAGTCTGCGTACAGACTCTGGCATCGCTGTTTCTGCGCAAAGGTTTTGCCCTTACCGCTCTCAGTGACATCACACAATTCATTTTGCTGCTTGCAGGAACAACTGCACTCTTGCTAAACGTTCTCGCGACTCGCGGCCGCATCCGTATATTTTGGGCCTTGATGACGCTGGGGACCGCGCTCTGGTGTTCGTATCAGGCCTTATGGACATACTTCGAAGTGTTGGCGCGGAGCGAGGTGCCGAACCCATTCGCTGGGGACGTGGTGATTTTCCTTCATATTGTTCCCATGACCGCAGCTTTGGCGCTGCAGCCGCATGTGCAACAAGACGATCGCACCACCCGATTGGGAACGCTTGATTTTGCCCTGTTGTTCGTATGGTGGCTATATCTTTATTTGTTTGCCGTGATTCCCTGGCAGTATGTGCATGCATACGAACCGAGCTACGATTACAACCTCAACATACTCTACCTTACGGAGAAAACAGTATTCCTGGCTGGCTTGGGCGTGCTCTGGTTCAGGAGCAAAGATTCCTGGCGAATTATCTACGCCAACTGGTTTGGCGCGGGAATCACATACTCGCTGGCCTCCTACATCGCGAACTGGGCCATCGAGCGGAAAATATACTACTCCGGCAGCCTTTGCGACGTACCCCTGGCGGTCTCCATGGCTTGGGTCACGGTCATCGGTATCCTAGCCCTCCGTTCTTCCGGCAAGCAGCAGCCTGCACGGGTTTCCGGCGGCTACGGAGTATGGGTAGCGCGGCTGGGCATGGTTGCGATTTTTTCTCTTCCTTTGTTTGCCGCATGGTCTTTGTTCGATACCGGAATTCCGCAACCAGTACGCACATTTCGGGTTGTACTCACGCTTTCAAGCATGCTCGTCATGGGTACGTTGGTTTTCTTCAAACAGCATCTGCTGGACCGCGAACTCGTACAATTGCTAACCGACTCTCAGGAATCGTTCGACAACCTCAAACGAGTGCAGGCGCAGCTAGTGCAATCGGAAAAACTGGCATCCCTCGGGCAACTCGTCGGCGGCGCTGCTCACGAATTGAACAACCCGCTTACCGCTATGATGGGCTACTCGGATCTGCTGGCATCGACCGAACTCAGCAGCGAGCAGCGTTCACTCATGCAGAAGATCGAACAGCAGGTACGCCGGACGCGGACCCTGGTTTCCAGCCTGCTGAGTTTCGCCAAGCAGGTCCCAGCGGAGAAGACACTGGTCGACATAAACGCCCTGGTACAGACCGCGGTGAAACTTTGCCTGCCGCAATCGCGTGGCCCCAATGTTCAAGTCCACACCGACTTCGCGAAGGAACTGCCGCGCGTGCTCGGCGACTCCAATCAACTTCTCCAGGTTTGCCTGCACGTCACCAACAATGCTCTTCATGCCTTGGCCGATACAGGAGGCACGCTAACGGTGACCGCGCGATTGCAGGATTCTTCTGTACTGCTGGAGTTCTCCGATGATGGACCGGGAATGGAGGAACCGGACCGTGTTTTCGATCCTTTCTACACTACTCGGCCGGTCGGTCAGGGACCGGGTTTAGGCCTTAGCGTGTGCTATGGCATCATTCAGGAACACAACGGGAAAATCACTTGTCAGAATCAGCCGCAGGGCGGGGCGATATTCCGCATCGAGCTGCCCGCGGTTATGGATCCGGCACTCGCTTCTGCCTCATGGAGCTATAAGTCGCCCGAATTGCTTCCCGAGGCGAAGGCCGCTGCGGTCCGCTGATGACGAATCGCCAGAACTCGATAGCCGTTTTCAATTAGGGTTTTACCGAGATTGTCACTTTTGACGAATGGAGTTCTGGAACGCTGGAGCAGCCCCGCTCCCTCAGGGCATTCTGGTACCGCGATTGCGCGTTAGCCTGCATCGGCACATAGGCTGCCTCAACTGTCCATAGTCCCGGAGCCGTCAAGCCAATGGAATGGCTCTCCTTTCTGATCTCGTAAGATTGCAGCGGGCCGAGCTTGATCCAGTGCTGGTCAATATCGTAGCCAGCATCTCTATCCATCGCGGGATCGGCAATACAGCCCCAGCTATTCTTAGGCCCCGCGACTCCCTTGGGCGCGGTTGCTGTCGCCCTAAGCACGCCGGCTACGCTGTGACAGTCAATCGAAGGCGGGGGGAAACACAAGAGAGAGCTCGACAAATTTGTGATTCGGTAAGTTACAAGCACTGCTTCTCCAGAAACGTAGTTGTGTTTGGATGGAGCGATTCTTAGTCGGGCCAATTGAGTGTCGTTCTGAGCTGTTCCAAACGTGGGAATAAAGATTGCGAAGGCTAAGACCTCAACGACGAATGTGAGAAGGCTTCTCATCGCGCCGACTTCTCGCCTCAACACCGACGTGACTATTTTACATCGGACTTTCGGTTGGAATCGCGAGTTCGACAGTTCGCTTCAACTGACCGCAGGCAGCGTAAATGTCGCGCCCACGCGGACGCCGAATGAATGTGGGCACGCCGGCAGCAATCAATATCTTCTGGAATTGCAGCACCCGGTTCTCGTCCGGAGTTTGAAACGCAATGCCAGGACCTGGGTTCAGCGCAATCAGGTTCACTTTCGCTCGTACTCCTCGGATCAGTTCACCGAGTTCGCGAGCGTTTTGCGCCGAATCGTTCACGCTGTCGAGGAGAACATATTCGAAAGTCAGTCTCTCCCTGTTTCGCAGCGGGAAATCACGCGCAGCTGCCACCAACTTCTGCAAGTTCCATTTCCGATTGATGGGCATCAGCCGGCTTCGTAATTCGTCGTTGGGTGCATTCAGCGATATGGCAAGCTTCGGCCTCACCGGCTCTGCGCCGAGATCATAGATCCGTGGCACGATGCCTGCGGTCGAGACGGTCATGCGGGACTCCGGGACCCCAACTCCCTCCGCCAACAGGCGGACGGCTCTCATGAAATTCTCATAATTCAGGAAAGGCTCGCCCATCCCCATGAAGACGATGTTCACGCGGTCCTGGGGCGGCGAGACGCTCTGGTCGTTGAGCACGGCACAAACCTGCCCCACGATCTCGCCAGCGGTCAGATTGCGCTTCACTCCGAGCAAGGCGGTCAGGCAAAATTGGCAATCCACGGCACAACCGACCTGGCTTGAAACGCAGATGGTCGCGCGGTCCCACGTTCGTCCCGCGGCCTTTTCGACGGCATTCCCAGCCTCACTCCCATCTCCGGCTTCGCCGTCGTCGCCTTCCGGCATCCAGACGGTTTCTACACTTTGTCCGTCGGCGAAGCCGATGAGATACCGAACCGTGCCATCTCGGGAGACGAATTTCTTCTCGATCGTTGGAACCCCAAGGGACAACCCTTCTTGTCCCATGCTCTGCCGGAACTCACGCGAAAGTGTGGAAATCTGTTCGGTGGCCCCGACCCGCTGACGGTAGAGTGCCTCAAACAATTGCCGTCCGCGGTAAGACGGCTGGCCGGATTCCTCCGCGATATCGGTAAGTTCGCGCAGGGTCAGGCCCAACAGCGCGCGTGGTCTCTCTTCAGGCATGGTTCTATGGACTCTTGAACTGGTTCTCTACGATTGTAGAGTAGATGGAGGGGAATGGCGCTGCGTGATTCCTGTGACGCAGATTTCCTTGTAACTCATTGAGTTTACATGGGTAAATGCGCGTTCGCGGGAAGGCCGCGGGGTGTGTAACAATAGTAGGTGTCCGGTGCGATCTTGAGCGCGGGGCCGTTGGGGAAGAAAAGCTATGGTTGAAGAAGTGCGTAACATCCAGCGGGAATTGTTACCCAACGGGTTAACCGTGATCACCGAGCAAATGCAGCATATTCGTTCGGCTTCGATCGGTATTTGGATCAAGAGCGGATCTCGCGACGAAGACGCGCAATGGAATGGCATTTCCCATTTCGTCGAACACATGGTCTTTAAAGGCACGAAGCATCGTTCAGCCGAGGACATAGCCCGCCAGGTCGATTCCATCGGTGGAAACATGGACGCTTTCACCGCTAAAGAGTGCATCTGCTTTAACGTCAAGATTCTGGACGAGCATCTGCCTATCGCGATGGACGTTCTCAGCGATCTGGTGCTGAATCCGACCTTTGATGTACAGGACATCAGTCGCGAACGGGGCGTGATCCTGGAAGAAATCAAGATGGACGAAGACAGTCCCGATTACCTCGTCCATGAAATTTTTACCCAGAACTTCTGGAAGGATCACGCGCTGGGCAAGCCGATCCTGGGAACCAAGGAAACGGTGAAAACCTTCGAGCGGGATCCCGTCCTCGGTTTCTACGG
Organism: Terriglobales bacterium; assembly: GCA_035483835.1. Classification (GTDB taxonomy): domain Bacteria; phylum Acidobacteriota; class Terriglobia; order Terriglobales; family Acidobacteriaceae; genus JABDBE01. The sequence continues at coordinate 14,261 of DATHPO010000100.1, read as the reverse complement.
GCAACGTTTCGCACCCGGCAATCTGATCATTTGCGCAGCTGGAAACCTGAAGCATGAGCAATTCGTGGAACTCGTGGCCAAACACTTCCAGCACATGAAACCGATCAAGAACGGATTTCATAGTCCGCCGCCGAAGATTGTTCCGCGAATTATCATGCGCAACAAAAAGGCTCTCGAGCAGGTGCAGATCTGCGTTGGCGTGCCCTCCCATCCTATCGCCCACGAGAAACGCCATGCGTCGTACATTCTCAATACGCTGCTAGGTGGAGGGATGAGTTCGCGCCTGTTTCAGAATATTCGCGAACGTCAGGGACTTGCCTACGCCATTTACAGCGATCTGAATCCGTACCGCGATACGGGCTGCCTTTCGGTTTATGCCGGCACTTCGCGGGAATCGGCCGGCAAAGTAGTGCAGAGTATTGTTTCCGAGTTCCGCAAACTTAAACTGGAAAATGTTCCCGAGGAAGAACTGCGCCGCTCCAAAGATCAGCTGAAGGGAAGTTTGATGTTGTCGCTGGAGTCCTCGACCGCGCGCATGTCGAGCCTCGCCCGCCAGGAGATGTACTTCGATCGCTTCTACAGCATGGACGAATTGATCGACAAAATCGAAAGCGTCACGGCCGAAGAAGTGAGGGAACTTGCCAACGAGTTCTTCCTGACCGAGTCGATCGCGGTCACCGTGCTCGGAAACCTGAATGGCCTGAAGCTGAGCCGCGAACACCTTGTCTGCTAAAGCTATCCTTCCGCTTTGCCACTCTAGAAATGAATTAACGGGACGCTAGCTTTGCGGGCTATTTCGAGGCATACTAAGCAGCAAGTCCCAGGTTCGGCAGGGGCAGGGGAATCGCACTATGCCTATGCTGGAACAGAACGGCCATACGGAGATTAGCAGGCCCGTGCCACACGCGGCCTTCGAACGGCAGCAACGGCGCCGGATGCTGATCGCTCTGCTGGTCCTGGCTCTCGCACTGATAGCAGTTATTATTAAGGACCGCCAGTTCTGGTTTCCCCCCAGTCCAAGCGCTGAATCTGATACGCCAGAGCAAACTGTACCCCAGCTCAGTCCTCAGGTTGCCCCAACCAAGACTGTGACACCCGTCGCTCCACCGAAAGCGGTGGGGCCTGTGCCGCATCAAGCGCGGGCAAAATCCAAGCGACTGGCCGCAACCGCGCATTCGACCGAAATACACGAAACACAGGATGCGATGTCGCCCGTCATCACTGCTACCAATCGTGCGGTATTGCCGCCTCTCGAGGTTGAGGTCGTAGCCGGCAATCAGCATCGTCCTGTTAACACCGCGGACAATTCCGTCAAACTGGAAATGCAGCCGAGCAATGCGGTTGAGCCGGAGCCAGCTGCGCCTTCAGCCCAGAGCCAGGGCAGCGCTTCCGGTCCCTCGAATGCCAGAGCGCAAGTTCAGCTCTCGCCCAGTAGCGCACAAGTGGTTTCTCGCGTAGATCCCAGCTATCCGCTGCTCGCGAAGCAGATGAAAGTTCAAGGCGCGGTTATACTGGAGGCGCTGATCAGCAAGAATGGCAGCATTCAAGACATACAAGTACTGAGCGGGCCGGCGATTCTTTCGGAGGCCGCCCGCGAGGCAGTGAAACAGTGGCACTTCAAACCTTATTACCAAAGCGGCCAACCGGTGGAAACCGAGGCTCGCATCACAGTAAATTTCACCATTTCGACGTATTAGACGTCTCTGGTCATGTTGCTCGTGTCCACCAAAGAGACGTTGCAAGCAACGTCTCTACAGTGAACCTCCTCTGTGGAGACGTAGCTTGCCAGGTCTCAGACTGCCGGTGGGCAACGAGGACATCACACAAATAAAAACGGGCGTCCGACTCTTTCGAGTCATTGGACGCCCGGGCAGCCCTCCCCCAGAACTGCTCACTTAGGAATGTAAGTCCTTCGCTAATTTTTGTGAATAGCCCGTCTGGGCTAAAGTTACCCACCAACGTGCCATCGCAGGATATCGGCTACCAACGTTAGTTGCTTCCTTCTCTGAGAAACGCGGTTACGCGCCGGCTGCTCGCGAAGCAGGAGCAATTTCGACGCGATTCCGGCCGCGCGCCTTGGCGGCATAGAGAGCCTCATCAGCGGTGCGCAGAAAGGCCTCGCAAGCGAGCGTTTCCTTTTCGTTTTGTTCCACGGAGGCAAGTCCAAGGCTGAGAGTAACTGAGATCTGGCCAGCACTGGTTTCGATCGGTTGATCCCCAATACAATGGCGCAAACGTTCCGCACCGACGATCAGATTGGCCGCATTACAACCGGGAAAGACGACTAAGAATTCCTCGCCCCCATAGCGCCCGACTACGTCGTAAGGTCGAACGCCAACCGCCAGCCGCCGCGTTACCTCTTGGAGCACGGCATCGCCGATCAGGTGGCCATGCGTGTCATTGATTTTCTTGAAGTAGTCGATGTCAGCCATAATGACACCTAAGGCGTCCCCGGTGCGTTGGCGACGAGATACCTCTCGCTTCAACAAATCGATGATCGCTCCGCGATTCCACAGCCCTGTCAGGGCATCGTGAGCCGCGGCAAATTGCAAATCATCTTTAGCACGAATCAAAGCTGCCTGCAGATCGAGAATCCGCTTTCCTGCACGCACCCGGGCGCGAAGTTCGTTTACGTCAAACGGCTTGGTCAAGTAATCATCAGCCCCGGCTTCGAGCCCTGCGATCACATCCTGTTTATCATCCTTTGCAGTGAGGAGCAGGACGTAGCGGTATACGCCTTGATCGCGGCTGCGGATCCTCCGACAAAGCTCGATCCCGTCCATCCCTGGCATCATCCAGTCGAGGATGGCGAGCTGTGGAGCATCTTCCCTTTGCAAGACTTCCCACGCATCCACGCCGTTTTCCACCGCTGTCACCCGGTAGTCCCACCTCTTAAACCAGCTCTCGAGAATGCGGCGAAAGATCGGGTCGTCTTCGGCGATCAGTACCGCATTGATGGACGAGGTTTCCATCCCAACTCTTGGTTTTGCATCCTTGAGGTCTCGGACCTGCTCCGCTGAAATCTCAGTCATGATGCGCTCCCGCTAACTCCCTCAGGCTCGCATGCAAGCCTGCTACTTCCCGCTCCAGCACGGCGACGGTATCGCCAGCGCGGGAAAGGTCATTGCTGCGTCCCATCTCTTCCAGTTGCCGCGCCGCTTGTGATGTGCCGCCCGCGCCCAGGTAGCTGGACTCGCCCTTAAGGCTGTGGGCCGCCCGCATGACTGTATCAGCGTCTCCAGCGGTTACCGCCTGCCGCAGTTTCTCCAGCAATTTCGGAGACTCTTCCAGAAAAATCTGGCACAGTTCCCGGAGCAATTCCTCATCGCCTCCGATGCGACCGAGAGCCTCAGCCCTGTTCCAGAATGCCGCCCCCTCCACCGCCTCGGCCTTGACTGGTCCTGGAGGCGCGCTCGCCAGGCCTGACAGGGTTTCCTCAATGTCGCTAAAGCGCACCGGTTTGGTAATGTAGCCGTCCATCCCAGCCTCCAGGCAGCGTTCGCGGTCTCCCTTCATGGCATGCGCCGTCATCGCGAAGATCGGGAGGTGGGCGCCGCTGATCTTCTCGTTTTCGCGAATCGCTCCGGTCGCGGCTAAACCATCCATTTCCGGCATCTGAACGTCCATGAAGACAAGGTCGAATTTTTCGGCGGCGGCGAGTGCGAGCGCTTCTTTGCCATTTTGTGCCAGCACGGCAGTGTGCCCCATCTTTTGCAACACACGAAGGATCACCGCCTGATTCACCGCATTGTCTTCTGCCACCAGAATTCTGAGTTTGCGGGCCGATTCGCGAAGGGTGTGACGAGTGACAAGAGTCTGGCTCGCATCCGTCTCCCTGAGTCTTTGGCTTAGCGCGACGAGGATGGCAGCCAGCAGGTCGGCTTTGAGTACGGGCTTGAGCAGATAGGCCGAGATCCCCACCTGCCGGCAGCGATTGGCCTCGCCGGGTTGTCCTCCGGAGGTCAGCATTAGGACGGTGGTTTCGGAGTCGGCGTGGCTTTTGGCCTGCTCCCGCATCTTTCCAGCCAGCTCGAACCCGTCCATGACCGGCATCTGGCCGTCAATTAGAATTACTCGGAAGGAATCTCCTTTTTGCCTCGCTGTTTCGAGGGCGGCCAGCGCGACAGCACCGCTCTCTGCCGCCGAAGGTTTCATTCCCCATCCCTGAGTCATATCGCAGAGGATCCGTCGATTGGTTTCGTTGTCGTCGACAACCAGCACTGAGAGTCCTCGCAACTCCGCTACCTGAGCCGGAGGCGCGAGTTGAGCCTTCGACTGGCCTAGCGCAAAGTGCGCTGAGAAGTGAAATGTGCTCCCATTACCTTCACTGCTCTCCACCGACATTTCCCCCCCCATTAATTCAACCAGACGCAACGAGATTGCCAGTCCAAGACCGGTGCCGCCATATTTTCGAGTGGTACTGCTGTCAGCCTGCGAAAAGGCTTTGAACAGGAGTCCTTGCTTTTCCGGAGGAATTCCGATGCCAGTGTCCTTCACTTTGAAATGCAGCTCCACGCCTCGTGCGTCCTGCGAGCCTTTTTCAATAGTGACCAGTACCTCTCCGTGTTGCGTGAACTTGATCGCGTTTCCGACCAGGTTTACGAGAATCTGCCGCAGGCGCCCGGGATCGCCGAGCAGTTGCGAGGGAACCTCCGGATCCGCATCATAGGCGAGTTCCAGGTGCTTCTGGTGCGCGCGCAGGGCCAAAGTCTTCATGGTCTCGCCGACGCAATCGTAGAGATTGAATTCGATCACCTCCAGATCCAGCTTTCCCGACTCCACCTTGGAGAAATCTAGAATGTCATTAATCACTGACAACAGCGACTCGCCCGAAGACTTCACCAGCAACAGGTAGTCCCGTTGTTCTGTGTTTAGTTCTGTATCCAGGGCCAACTCGGTCATGCCCATGATGCCGTTGATCGGAGTCCGGATCTCGTGGCTCATGTTGGCGAGAAATTCGCCTTTCGCGCGACTGGCTGCTTCGGCCGCCTCCTTGGCCACCGTCAGGTCGATGTTCATGGTGAGCAATTCACCGGTGCGATGAGCAACCTGCTCCTCCAAATTCTCCCGGTGTTGCTGGAGTTCCAGGTCGCGCCTTTCGATTTGCCCCAGCATGCCGTTGAACTCGGTTGCCAGCAGGCCGAATTCGTCATGGTTGAGAATTTCTGCTCGAATCGAATAGTCGCCCCGGCCCGAAATAGCCTTTGCCGTCTCTACCAGGTCAAGGACAGGGTGCGAAATCGGTTCTTGAAAGCGTGAGGACAACACGAAAGCCAGGGAGAACGTGATCAGGAGTGTCACCGCGAAGTTGATCGTGTATCCCCGCAATCGCCGATGCAGTCGTTCCAGATCCGATTCAAGATACAGGGTGCCGACAGTTTCACCGGCAAGCACGATTTTTCGGAACAGGAACAGGTGACCGTTCTTGAACTGAGTGGTCTCCGATTGCGGCACCGGCGGTATGAAACCTGAATCCTTTTCATCTCGCGCATATTTGGCGAAGGGTTGTCCGTCCGAGGTATAGATACAGGCCGCAGTCACGTTCGGTTCGGCACGCAATGCCCGCAAGACGTCTCGGGCGGATTCCCCGTCCCGAAAAGTCAGGGCAGCCGTGCTGTTGCCCGCCAGAACATCCCCTAAGACGGCGAGATTCTGGGCCACCGCGTGCCGGAATGTGACTACGTCATAAATGGCCATGGGGCAGGAGACTGCCAGCGCAGTGAAGCCGCTGATCGCCATGAATAAGGCGGTAAGCTTGTGGCGGATCGACAAATCCCCAAAATGACGCATCCGAAGTTACTCCCAACTCTGACTTAGACGATTACAGATTTCGCCACACTCAAAAGCTTGGAACTGATCTTCAATCCAGCTTGCTCTGCAGCCTTGCGATTCACCTCGAACTGCACTCGATAGTTTTCCAGCACAAAATTAATCATCCCGCCCTGTTCGGCAAAACCTTTGCAGTCGCCCACGGTAAGAACACTCGCGCCGCCCAGGCCTTCGAGGATCTGCTTCATCGACGCTTTCTCCGATGAGGCGATGAAGAGGATGTGGCAACTCTTGGCGTGCAGCAGATCGGCTACCTGGCTGACCTCAAGTTTGCGTTTATTCACTGTCTTTTCGTTGGTGATGTTGCGTAATTGGTCCCCGAAGGGATCCCGCCCGAAAATACAGATCCGAAGCGGCGCTGTCGCATCAGGGAAACTACCTGGCGGCCATTCGATGAACTTCGCGAAGTTAAACAGGAAAGCTGCCTTCAACTGATATTCAGTCGCGGACTGTGCCTGCGCGCCGACCGCTAGAGAGCACAGAACCACGATGATCAGAAACCTATCCCAGCGGCTTTTGCGATTGCCACGCAGATCGGCGATGCCCTCTCCGAAAACCTGCCGCCATGTGGTCGCTCGTTCCAATTTGATTTCTCGCTCTCAGAATTGCCAGGTCAACTTCGCGTATGCACCGCGCTTGATCAGTGTGGCCCTCACGGTCCCGTTGTCGTCCAGAAATTCCAGATGTCGATCCTGGACCAGGTTTTGTCCAACCACGCTCATGGCAAGTGCTTCCGCAAGGCGCCACGTAAGCCCGGTATCCAATCGGGTGTAGGAAGGGATGTTCCCGCTTCTGAGCGTGTCCGTAAAATAGGCGGAAGCATCCCAGCCGATTCCACGTACCAAATCGAAGTGCGATCGAAGCTGGGCACCGTGAACCGGGCTGCTCCCCTCCGCATTGAGGACAGATGTTTTATCTTGGCTGGCCGGATCCAAGTGCATGTGAATTTGTTCGAAGGCATACCCCGGGCTGAGCGTCCAACGATCGTTGGCCTTCCAGTTCACCGCCACTTCAAATCCGTGCGCCTCCCCGTGCATCAGGTTTTGGAAGGTTTCGGGCACGACCAGATGCGGAGGAGACGGGGTAGCCTCGAAGAAAGGTGCCGCTGGCTCGCTGGTCTGCTCGTGGTCATAGTCGCTGTAATAAGTTGCCAAGTCCATCGAGAGATGTGTGGCAACCTCAACCCGGTAACCCAGTTCATACGCAATCAATTTTTCATCGTTGAAGTGAGGATTGCCCACGAAGGCCAGCAAGAGCGGAGTGCCTCCGGGTCCTGGCAAACCGCCGATGTTCGCTCGGACCGCAACATCGCTTTCTGAGGGCGTGCGATCCGCCTGAGAGACGGCCGCCCAAAGCATGTGGCGTTTACTGACCGTCCACGACACCCGCGCACTCGGCATTAAGTTGAACCCGGTGTACAGGTTGTGCTCAAGTTTGGTACCCAGGGTGAGGTAGAGTTTGTCCGGCACCAACGCAACTTCGTCCTGGAGGAACGCGCTGAATAACTGCATGCTGAGGTCTGCGGGATTCAGAGCGAAAGTGAAGTTTCCTTGGCTGTTGGAGTCGGAAAAGCTGTAACCTGCTCCCCACACCACGTCTTGACGGCTGCCCCAGGCGAAGTGATGCTGGAAGTCAAGGGCAAACGTGCTGCGCTCTTCGGTGAGAATATCGTCTCGTTTGTAGCGATCGAAGGAAACCTGCAGAAGCGTATCCGAGCGCGCGGAATAAACATGGTTCCAGTCCGACTGGAGAAACTCTCCCGAGAGATTTACTGCCTGGTCGGTGTTTTGATATCCGGGCGATAGAACCGACGGAAGGAAGAACGTGGGAGAACCCTCCTCCCCAGAGTACAGCGCGCCCTGGACGGTGAGCGTGTCCTTGGGAGACAGGCTGCTGTCGGACCGAAATCCCGCCTGCAGCAAATGCCAGGCATCGTCTCCGTTCGATCCGCCAGAGCCCGGCATGTGATCCTGGTTGAAGTATTTGGTGTAGACACGGTATTCCGTGCCCTTGCCCAAGCCGCCTCCGTACTGCACGGTTCCAAAGGCCTGGTCGAGGTTGCCACCGCCGGCCACCACCACGCCGCCCTGGGTCTCGGTAGCCTTCTTCGTAATGATGTTGATCACCCCGTTGACTGCGTTCGCTCCCCAAATGGTTCCGCCCGGACCGCGAATCACTTCAATGCGCTCGATATCCTCGAGTGGAAGGTTCAATGTGTCCCATAAGACGCCGCCAAAACTCGGCGTGTAGACGTTCCGCCCGTCAACCAGCACCAGGAGTTCATTGCTGAAGCGGCCATTCAATCCACGAACGCTGATGGCCCACGTATTGGCGTCGATCTGCGCCACATCCACTCCGGGAACCATGCGCAGCAAATCAGGAATATTGGTCGCGCCCGAGCGGCGAATGTCTTCCGCGGAAATCACGAAAATCGCCGCCGCTGTCCGCGAAAGTGACTGCTCCTTCTTGGATACCGAGGTGACCTTGGTGTTCATCAAGTCTTCGAGACTCAACTGAGTCAGATCCGGCTGCTGGGCAAAGCTGATGATGCTGGACACAAGCAAGGACGCGACGAGTCTCATCCCATTTCGCAGTCCCACTCTTGTCGGGACCAGTCGGCCGTTTACCTCTGTTTTGTGTGGAGTCATGGTTGTCAAAACCGCCCCGTAATTTTGATTCGGACACTTCTTCCGTCTTGCTGAATGGCGTCTTCCGGATCTTCAGGGCGCCCCGGGTCGAAGTATTTCTTGTCCAAAAGGTTGAAGACGCTGGCTGCCACGTCCAGATGTTTTCCGACCGTGTGTCCAAGCAGCGTGAGGTTGAAGACCTGATAACTGCTCAAGGAATTCTGCAAAAGGGTGAGGCGTCTCCCCAGGAACTGCCCCTCGACTCCCGCAGACAATCGCTGGCCGATGAGCGGCACAATCAAATTCAACTTCGCCATCGGGCCGGGAGAGTTATCCAGCGCCGGGTGCCCGGCGTTGTCGTTATGCGCGTCCACGTAATCGAAGCTGGCTTTTCCCTGCAATCCATTGGTCGCTCGTCCACTGAGCGCAACATCCACTCCCGTGGCTTGGGCGCTGCCGTCATTTTGATACTGGAAGGCTTGGTCAGCAGGAACCTGGACGAGCGTAATCAAATCGCTGATCCGGTTGCGATACACACCGCTCGAGAGCTGGAAGTACTGTCCCAGTGCTTGTTCGACTCTCGCCTCCAGACTCTGAATGCGCTCGGGCTTAAGTTTGAAGTTGTCATCGTAAAAAGCTCCGAAGTTCGGCGACGTCTCATAAACGTCAGGTGCGCTGAAGGCATTGCCATAGAGCAGCTTGAGAGCGGTTTTCTCGGCGGGACGGTAGATCACCGCGGCCCGCGGGTTGAGGGTTCCACCAAAAGTGGAATAGTGGTCATAGCGAACTCCGGCGTTTAGCGTGATGCGGCTGGTGATGCCGAATTCATCCTGAGCGTAGACCGCGGTAATCAAGGAACTGTTCGGTTCCGGGGTGAATACATTGGGAGGGTTTGCGAGGTCGCCCTGATCCTGTCGAAGGTTGTCTCTGATCTCTGTGCCCAGAGTGAGGTGGTTTCGTTCAAACAGATCGCGGCTTACTTTCGCCTCTCCCGTCCACCAGTTTCCCCGGAAGGAGTACGTGTTCAGAACAACTGGCTCGCCGGCCATAAGGGGTGCCTCTGGGACCGGCCCTTGCAAACGCGCCTGGTCGTAACTGGTGTCCGCGTCCAATTGCCATTTTCCGATGGAGTGCTGGTAGTCGAGGCTGACGTACTGATGGCTGTCAACGTTGTAAGCGGCGGGATCGTTGAATATCGCTCCGAAATACGCTGTGGGAACTCCCTTATCACGTGTGGCGAACAAGCCCTGCAGGGTGAATCCATGAAAGGTCAGCGTGGCCAGAATGTGCTTGTAAGATTCATAGTCGGTGTCACTGGTAATGCCGTGATCGGTTGCCGGACTGTTGAATTGAGGAAAGAACAAGGTCTGACCCTGGCTGTCGTAGAAAGTGCCGGAGAGCAGCACGCCCAAATCGTGAAATTGATGGCCATATGTGGCTCTGCCTTCATTGGTGCCAAAGCTTCCCGTTTGAAACGAAAGTTCCCAATCCTTGACGTCTTTCACCGTCCGGGTGATGACGTTGATCACCGCAAAAAAAGCGTTGGCGCCATACAGGGAAGAACTGGGCCCGAACACAATCTCCACTCGTTCGATCATGTCCACATCCACCAGAAACTCGTTTCCCAACATCGCCTGGCCAAGAACGTTGTTGTTGATGCGATGGCCGTCGATCAACACCAAAATGCGGCTGTTCCAGTCTCCCAAGCGTCCAAATCCGCGTACTCCCACGAAGGTGTAATCGCGGTCGTAAGTGACATAAAAGCCAGGTACGCTGCGCAGAATGTCGGCCAGGTTGCGATAACCGTACTTTTGGATTTCGTCTGCAGTGACGACCGTAACCGATGCCGGAGCTTCGCTCGCGCTCTGCATATGCTTCGAGGCGCTGTAGACCTGAATGTTGGTTAATTCTTCGAGGCTGGCTTCGCTCAAGTCCTTTGCGCCTTGCTGGGCAATTGCAGTTGCGATTAACGCAAGCAGCGTCAGCAAGCGGAATGCAGTCCGAAATCGCGTCCGCCATATTCCCGAAGCCGGGCTTCGATCTAGCGCTGCGTAAGTACGAGAAATCGAGCGAGACATCACGCTTCTCCAGCCCCCAATAAGATCCGGCCCGAGTCGTGTATAGGCACACAGGGGCGTATGGAAGCTCCTTCGGCCAGAAATGAGGTTTTCTTTACTCTCTGGTGGTCACTTGCGTGCGGTCAGCATCGCTATCTACGAGGGGAGACTCTCCGAAGGGCACGTCCCTACGGGCAATCGGACGAACGGCTGCTACGAAGCTCGCCGCCCTCAATCCATGAGGCGCGAGCAGGCTGAAGTACCGTGCTTTTCCTGTCGATGAGAACTCTAGCGAAGTCTTCTAAATTCTCTATGCCTGATCTTCAAGATCCAGAAATCTTCCGCATGGTACTGGACAGTCTGCAGACTGGTGTTTCTGTCGCGGATCGGCAGGGGAAGATTTTGTTCTGGAACCAGGGGGCCGAAAGGCTTACAGGGCACAAACGCCATGAGGTTGTAGGCCACACCTGTCGCGACAATATTCTGGCGAACTGTAACGACCAGGGCTGTGTGGCTTGCGGCGCAGCCTGTCCTTTCGTCCGAACCCTGCACGAGGGGAAGCCCCACGAAGCCAAGATGCAATTGCGGCACAAAGATGGAACTCCGGTTCATGTGCTCATGCGGATTGCTCCCATTCGCGATACCCGCGGCTCTATTATCGGAATTGCAGAGAGCTTCGACGAACAGAAATTCGCATCGAACCGGAATCAACACACCCTCGCCGCGCATGGGTGCATGGACGAAACCACGGGTTTGCCCAATCACGAGTACACTCAATTCCATCTGAGCGAGAATCTCGCGACCTTTACGCGCTACCAGCTTCCATTCGGCATCCTTGCGATTCAGGTTGAGCGCTTGGACAACTTCCGCGCCACCTACGGCAGGCTGGCAAGCGCTGCGATTCTGCACGTGGTTGCGCAAACTATGAGGAGCGCTCTTCGCCCCAGCGATTTCGTCGGACGTTGGACGGATGATCAATTCGTCGCGATTCTGATCAACTGCCCCGATTCCGGTGTAGGGCACACCTGGGAACGCATTCGGAAGATGGTGACTTGCGCCGGGCTGGAGTGGTGGGGCGATAGGCTGTCGGTCACGATTTCGGTCGGTTACGGAAGCGTGCAAACCGGGGACACGATCGACTCCTTGCTGAATCGGGCGCAAGCTTCGCTGCAGGAATCCTCCGTGAAAAAGGCTGTGGCTGCCGCAGCGGGCCCGCTAGCCGCTCCAGGAAGCTCGGAGATCTGATCCCCCATGTTTGCAATTATCGGAATCGTCATTGTCTTCGGCTCGGTGGTAGGGGGCTATCTGATGGAACATGGCAACATCAGGGTTCTGATCCAGCCGGCTGAACTCGTTGTCATCGGAGGTGCGGCGATTGGAACCGTGTTGATCGCCAATCCGCTTCATATTCTTAAGCAAATCGTGGGCGGCGTAGCAGGTGTATTCGGCGGCTCAAAATTCACCAAACAGCGCTACCTTGACTCCCTCAAAATGATGTATGAACTCCTCAACAAGGCCCGCCGCGAAGGCTTGATGTCATTGGAGGGCGACGTCGAGGACCCGGCCAAGAGTCCTCTCCTCTCCAAATATCCCGCCTTCCTCAAAGATCACCACGTACGAGACTATTTCTGCGACACCATGCGAATGGCGATCAGTGGAGTAGAAGCGTTTGATCTTGACCAACTCCTCGACCTCGACATGGAGGTCCATCATCACGGCGCCAGTCTGCCCATCGCGTCTCTAAGCAGCATGGCTGATTCCTTGCCGGGCCTGGGAATTGTCGCCGCCGTACTCGGCGTCGTGATTACCATGGGAGCCCTCGGCGGCCCGCCAGAAGAAATCGGGCACAAGGTTGCCGCAGCTTTGGTCGGCACATTTCTCGGAATCCTGCTCTGCTACGGACTGGTGGGCCCGCTTGCCGCCAGTATGCAGAAGATTGCCGAAGATGAGGGTGCCTACTTGCATGTCCTACGCGTCGTGATGATCGCTTTCTTGAAGGGGACTGCCCCGATCATGGCCGTAGAGTTTGCGCGCCGCGCAATTCCCGGCCACGTGCGTCCCGGGTTTCTGGAAGTCGAAAAGCATTGCAAAGGAGGCGGTGATGCTGCGCCCGTCGAAGGCGCTGCTGCCGAGGCTCCGGCCGCTGCCTCGGCATCGGCGTAAGAAAAAATCTTATGGATGCGCGTCCCATCATCATCATCAAAAAGAAAGCCGGACATGGCGGACACCATGGGGGCGCGTGGAAGGTCGCCTACGCCGATTTCGTTACCGCGATGATGGCGCTCTTCATCGTGCTCTGGCTGCTCAACACCAACAAACCCGTGAGGGAAGCTGTTGCTGGTTATTTCAAAGACCCGGCTGGAACCGCCACTAAGATCGGTTCGACGAAAGTGGGCGTGGCCGAGGCCCTCGCTATCACTAAAGATGACATGCCGAAATTGAAAGAGGAATTGGAGAAGGCCATCAGCAAGGTTCCGAACTTTGACAAAATCAAAGACCAGATCGAGATGACCATTACCCCCGAAGGTCTGCGAATCGAACTGCTCGAAACCGCAACTGGAACGTTCTTCGAAGTTGGAAATTCAGCCCCAAGTGACAACGGGAAAGAGTTGCTCTCGCTGCTGGCGCAAGAACTGGGAAAGCTTCCGAACCATCTCTCCATCGAAGGTCACACCGATTCCAAGCCCTACGCGGGCCGCCGCGAATACGGGAATTGGGAGCTCTCCACCGACCGCGCCAATGCTGCCCGACGATTGATGCAGCATAATGGATTGCGAGGCGACGAAGTTTCGGAAGTCCGGGGCTATGCCGATCAGATGCTGCGCACGCCCGCTCAACCGCTCGATGCATCCAACCGCCGCATCTCCGTGATCGTGCAGAATCTCGAACCAAAGCCGCAAGAGCCCGAGAAGACAGATGGCAAGCCTGAAACCAGCGCGGCTCCAAAAGATCTTCCCAATAAAGATTAATTGCTCGTGTTAGAAATCTCCGTCACTGCATTCCGGACGCTCATCCGCTACAATAGCCGGTTCGTGCCTTACCTAATTCAAGAGGAAACAACTCCGTGATCATTGGTGTGCCCAAGGAAATTTATCCGGGGGAGCGGCGGGTTGCTTTAGTTCCCCTGGTAGTCCCGAATCTTGCTAAAGCGGGATTTGAGGTCGTGATCGAAAAGGGCGCGGGAGTAGAAGCCGGTTACCCGGACGCGCTCTACGTCGAAAAAGGCGCGAAGCTCCTTCCTGATCGTGCTGCCCTCTTCGCGAATGCCGACGCCGTCGTTCAAGTTCTCTGCTACGGATCGAATGACGTCACCGGGAAAGCGGATCTGCCTTTGATGCGTCGAGGCCAGATGCTCATCGGTTTCCTGCGGCCGCTCGGATCGTTGGAAGTGATCCAGCAAATTGCCCAAACCGGCATTACTTCTTTCTCTGTGGAGTTGATGCCGCGCACCACACGCGCGCAGAGCATGGATACGCTCTCCTCGATGGGCACGATCTGTGGCTACAAAGCCGTGCTGATCGCGGCCGATACGCTGCCCAGAATTTTCCCTATGTTGACCACGGCAGCCGGAACCATTACTCCCGCCCGCGTTCTCGTCATTGGCGCCGGGGTCGCCGGACTTCAGTCCATTGCCACTGCGCGCCGTCTTGGCGCCGTCGTTTCTGCTTACGACTTGCGTCCCGCCTCGAAAGAGCAGGTGCAGAGTCTCGGAGGACGCTTCGTCGAGCTCCCCATCGAAGCCAAAGAT
>DATHPO010000099.1:0-39372 GCA_035483835.1 Terriglobales bacterium | reverse complement strand
AGTCACTCTTGGCGTCTGCTATGAACGCTTACCGCGCTTCGGCGGTGGTGCTTACCATTCAATCCTGCGGCGACTCGAGACCTTTACCAATGAACCACTCCGCGCCGCCGTCAAAGATCACGAGAAACGGGCCACAATGGTGCTCTACCTCGAGGAGAAAGTTGCGGCAGCGGTGAAGAAGCTGAAAGAACGTGGTCTCGTCAGCCCGTACCTGCGCTCATTCGTAGTGGCGCGCATCAACCCGCTGCGGTGGATTAAGGGCGAACCGCCTGCACTTGAAGAGGTGCTAAAGACGATGCAGGAGCGCGCAGCAAAATTCAATGTCGAGAAGATCAAGCCACAAGATCTGGCAGGAACTGGAGGACCGCCAGACGAAGACTAGGGCCGAGGTTGCGAAATGGGGATCGTTTCCGTATGCGTACTACTCGAAAAGGGCGGCTTGTGCAGCACTCTCCTCGGCTTCCCGAAAGTTGCTCAACCCTACGCCGACGAGCCGATAGCGTTGCTGTGGTCCCAGGGCCACTCGTTCTCGCAGCTTCAGCGCGATGCCTGTCAACTCTTCGCAGGACGTGGGAGGAGTGTCTGGCGTGTGGCTGCGAGTAAGAATCTTGAACTCGCTTGTCTTCATTTTAAGGACCACCGTGCGTGCTACGCGTGATTCCTTGCGCGAAGCAGACCAAAGCTTTTCTGCAAGGCGCCGGATCATAGGCTCAGTGTCCGGCAACGCCACGTCGTGTTCGTAAGTATCCTCGACCGAAATCGATTGCGTAGGTCGGTCCGGGATGACTTCGTTAGCGTCGACACCGCACGCGAGTTCGTGTAGGCGCCGACCATAGCGGCCGAAGTGATCTTCGAGAACGAGTAAATCGAGAGTTCGCAAATCCGTAACCGTCTTTATTCCAAGCTTCGCCAGCTTCTCTCCTGTAACCTTGCCAACGCCGGGTAAGCGTCCTACAGGCAGCGGCAGGAGAAACGCATCTATGTCCTCAGGCCGGATGACAAAAAGTCCATCAGGCTTGCGCCAGTCCGACGCGAGTTTTGCGAGGAACTTGTTTGGCGCTACGCCCGCTGACGCTGTCAGATTCAATTCTTCACGAATTTGCTTGCGGATCGTCTGGGCTACCTGGGTTGCGGTTGGTAATCTGGTCTTGTTCTCGGTGACATCGAGGTAAGCTTCGTCGAGCGACAGGGGCTCGATCAGGTCTGTGTGGCGTTTGAAGATCTCCCGAACATCATGCGAGACCACCCGGTAGCGTGTGAAATCTGGAGGCACGAAGACCGCGCCAGGACACAGGCGTTCCGCGCGTATTGCAGGCATGGCCGAATGCACGCCGAAGCTCCTGGCTTCGTACGAAGCAGCACAGACAACAGAACGTTTAGCCTGCCACGCGACAATCACGGGTTTGCCGCGCAGGTCTGGGTTGTCGCGCTGCTCGACGGACGCATAAAAGGCATCCATGTCCACATGGATGATTTTTCGCATCATGATCCAGCAATAATGCTATTCCTGGCCCCAGACAAGTGGAAATAGGCGTGTCGCGTCGAGGGCTCAATCATGTGTACTCAGGTGAACAATTCTCGCTGAGACGCCTCCGATTCAGGCCGTTGACAGAGCACGAGGATCTCCTTGGCTTTATCGCTATCGGGCGCCAGCGGACTCTCCCATTTTCCTGAACGGACAAACCGCGTCCATATGACATTCAGTCCAACCTCCGCGCAGGATCGCCGGATCTGAGCTTCCGTGTATCGTCTGTCCCTAATAAGAATCTCCTCCGGCAACCCTTGCCCCCTTGTGAACTGCTCCTTTCGATAAACGATCTTCGTGTCCTTATCGATTAGATAGAAATCAGGATTAAAGATATTGCCCGTCGTCTCCATGATTGCGCTCGGCTGCAGAGTCAGCAGTCTGTCTGGTTCCGCAGCCAACGAGAACCAGTTCTTCGCAATTCGTTCAGTAAGTTCCAGGTTCATCACGGACAATAGGACGAACCCACCCTGGTTTGTATGCCTGACGATGTTTCGAATAATGGCTAGGTTCTCCCCATCATCGACATAGCTCCCGATCACGTCATACAGGCATAATACTGTGTCGAAAGTCCGTCCCAGTTCAGTGGTGCGACAATCATCAACCACGAAATCTGCTAACGACGCCCCCGACGACGCAGCCTGAACCCGTGCGATATCGATGAAGGAGCTGATGTAGTCGACTCCCGTTGTACGAATTCCTCTCTCGGCAAGTTCAATCGTGTGTCGGCCTTGTCCACAGCCGAGGTCTAATACGGACGTGCCTGGTTTCAACCGGCAATTCTCAATCACGAAATCCGCTTCGGCCTTGTGGTGCGTTGCCCAAGATTGGGTACTGTTGGTAACTAACATCCTGGAATATGCGTATCTCGTAAGTTTGTCGGACGCGGCCAGCATTTCTCCAATTTCCTTGCGTGTGAGACTGATCTGATTTTGATCGTTAAAGGTGAAGGCAAACCATTCCCACCCCTCCGGCAACGGACCGAGTTTCCAAGGCTTTTCCTCGCTCGTTGCCGCTGAGAGCATTCCGGCAAGTTGTGAGTGATCCAGGAAAAATTTCGTGTTCGCGCGCGATTCGGCAGAACTGACAATGATTTCGCTCACCCCGTTGAGGTAGGGCACAACTCGGTGGCCAAGGTCGCCTAGAAGCGAGGCCGCGGTCACGATCCGCGCTGGCTCGCATCGACGACGTGTCGCCTTTTCAAGAGCTCTCACGGCAAAAGGGTTAGCGGTGAGGATCCCCCAGGCAAAGTGGTCGGTGAATCGCCAAATGGTGAACAGCAGTGTTTTACCAACATCTTGCTGACGGTGTGCTTCGTGTACGACTAGTTGGGTTACCCAGGACACAGTCCCGTGGTGAGGTAACTTCGTTTGAACCGCAACCGCATATCCAACTAGCTTCCCTAGAGCAGTCGAGCAAACCACCAACGAGTCAGGGACGAGCCACTGGCTCAATCGTTGAAGCGAGAGACGGACAGGTTTTCCAGGATTGGGCCCGCCGTCGCCCCAAATTCCGTACTGCTCGCTGTAAAGTTGGGCGAAGTTTTCCAAAAGATCGGATTGCACCAGGCCGCCTGGCAACCAGTGGTACTCGTACACGCTCGGAGCTCCGTCCTACCCAACCCCGATTACAGGTTTGCACGATGTGTCCGCTTCAGGCAAGAGCAATAACGGCCAAAGTCGTGTCAGTGAATCGCAGTTGCTCGCCGCACGCAGCCTGAGGGATACTGCTTTGCTGCAATCAGCCATCGGGTACGATTCCGTATTTCACGCTCAGAAACCTCCGCAAGGCAGCGGGTAAGGAGGCGGCGAGCTCCTGCCAGGTCAAAACCTTGCATCTAGCGCGAAGACCGCCAAATTGTATGCAGCGTACAATGCCGTACCAATCCTCAAGCAAGTCAGGCCGGCGAGCGTCGAGCAGTGTGCAACAATCGAGGCTTAACGCCTGAGCAGCGAGCACATTGCGTATGAGCTGATACGAAACGTATTTCCTCCCGAGCCTGGGAAGGTGTCGACACTCAAATATGTCCCTGAGATTCCGATATCCCTCGACCAGTTCCGCGCGTTGGATCTGAAAATCGCCCTCCGTAAGTTTCGCCTCAAAAATCTTATTCCCGAGCTTCATATCAACTTCGGTCCGCTCGGTTGCTTCGCTGAGTAACGGAATACGCGGCATGAATCCAAATTCGGGGACGCTTCCGGGTTCGAGGCCCAAGACTCCGCAAACCTCCCTTCGCCGTGTCACGCCGGGGTAGCAGAAGATGTTCATCAGCAGCGCATCTGAACTCATCGAAGAATCAAGTTCGCGCCACGAGCCATCCTTCGCGGGCAATGATCGTCTGCCCTGGCTGTGCACTTTCTGTAATCGCTTTCTCCACTCCGGTCTTCTGAGAATTGCTCGATAGCTGGCTGCGACGAAATTCCCATGGTGTCGGCCGCATTCCGATTGCTGGTAGACCACCACCGGCAATTCGCCATAGCTGGTCACGTGCGGCAAGAGGTTTAGGACAGCATACGAGCTGTTTCGGGCGATTAGCTCCTCCCGGAGGGATGAAACGAAGCAGCTGCGACCGGCAGGCACGTCTTTCCTCATCCTCGCAGCCTTGCCTGGATCATCTCAGCCAGGCGGATGCTGTCCGCAATCTTCGAGTGCACGACTGGCGATGATTTGATCTCTTCCCGGTTCAGTCGCACTGCGGCGATGAGTGATGCCGCAATGAGGAGCACTTCGTTCGGTTTTCTCTCCTCCTGATTGTTGAGTTTCTTACGGTCGTAACAATTGCTGCTGGGACCCGGTGCACCTTTGAATATTTCAGCGGGACTGTAACGGTACGCAGCCCAACAGCAAGAACACGTCACAATGACACTGTCATGAGGCGGCGGATCGGCATTGTCTGGCTGAGAATGCTCGATCTGAGGGTCGATAGCGCGGCAATTGATCGTGCAGCCGCACTTCTTGCACTTGACGACCCAGGCTGTGGGCAGCCCTAGATTCGGAGCGGGCATACCCGACAATGATAGGCGAAGAAACGACGAAAGTCATCCCTTTCAAGAAAATGGGTGTCCCTCGCCGCTGTAGATTCAACATATGCATGCAGCCTCAGCCTTGGTTCCTTCTGGTTTCTATACTGCACTCGCGATCGCCGTCCTCTTCCTGCATGCGCTGTTCATTTTATGGGTGGTTCTCGGAGCCCTTCTGACGCGCTTTCGTCCGGTTCTTCGATGGCTGCACATCGCATCGCTTGTCTGGGGAATCCTTACGGAAGTTCTTCCGTGGCCGTGTCCATTGACGCTGTTGGAAAATTGGCTCGAAGGTTGCGCCGGTGTCGAGCCATACCAGGACGGGTTCCTGCTTCACTATCTGGACAAGCTTGTTTATCCCGACATTTCCGCGAACGTCCTCACCATCGCCGGGGT
Source organism: Terriglobales bacterium (assembly GCA_035483835.1). Taxonomy (GTDB): domain Bacteria; phylum Acidobacteriota; class Terriglobia; order Terriglobales; family Acidobacteriaceae; genus JABDBE01. The sequence goes on along the minus strand of DATHPO010000099.1, from coordinate 34,431 downwards.
AGTCGTATGCATTGCAAATCTGGCTTTCTACGTTCGACAAGGGTGGATCAGCTGGCACGCTCGCCGTTGACCACCCCGCGCTTGCCGGGTGGGATAATGCCTTTGCATGACCAAGGATGAAATCGCCTACTTCCTGTTACGTGTGAAGGTATGTTTCGACTTCTTAACGGGAGAAACCATTGTCAATACTTTTTCATGACCTCACGTTACCGGAACTGCTTTTGCCGGGCTATCGCGCGTTTCCGCAATACGCATCGCGACTGCCGTGACTCGTCCGACTATGGTGGCATCGTCCGGATAGCGGACATGCCTAGCCTGTCCTCTCGACCGTGGAGTCGGAACCAGAATCAATTGACTGCCGTGCAATTCGCACCAGCTGCAAACATAGCGGTCGCGCGGCTCGAAGAAAAAGACTGGACGGTCATGCTCGTCATGCCAATTCACCGGAGGAACTGTCCTCTGCCGGGAGTCGATTTGAACAAAAGAGAGAGCGCGGCAAAATTCAATGTCGATAAGATCAAGCCGCAGGATCTGGCAGGAGCTGGAGGACCACTAGACGAAGACATCTAGGACCCAAATGCTACCACCTCGGATCACTAGGCCCTCGTTTCCGTGTAACCGCATAGACTTAGGACGCGCGAGTGGTATAAGAGCCGGCAAACTAAAGGCCTTTTGGTGTCCGACAGTTCGTCAGCCTTTCCGCTCGCCAGGGTTGGAGCAATGAGATGAAATCTGGCACACAACTGGCACCCAAGACTGGCCGAAACCCCAGCAAAACTGTAGCTTTCGACTGATTCACAGTCAGTCAGCCTTCGGGATTCGGTGGAGTGGTAGCGTGACAGGCTTGGGTGATCATTCTCGTGGGGATTTCCGATGTTCTCAGCAAACAGTTTGCCGCGACGTTCTGGACTTTCGCTGGCTCTGCGCTCTCCAATCTCTTCCCATGCTCTTCCCGAGCTAGCCTGCACCTCGATTCTCGGTTTCGTGGAGCTCTGCTACGTGCCCACGTCGAAGCCAGTATCGCGTGACGAATTCGCCAAGAAGGCTATGGATGCCCAGAAACTGATGATCAAACGGGTGCAAAAGAAAGCTGATTCCGAAATAGTTGGCAGTCCAAGGAAGCGCCTGCAAATTCCGATCAGGGACGGGACATCACCGCCTGCGGTGTTTTACCCTATTAGTATTCCTATGAGCCCTTCCGATTGCCTGTCTTTCGAAGGACCAAAATAGTCTCAGATGCGCTTCCCATTATGCCCCGGCGAACCCTTCTTTCATTTGGGATGTTTTCGGTGTGCTCACACACGCGCACGTACCCCCCCACTTCCTCAGTGGCAATATTGGATACGACCTCGGGCAAATTCCCTTCTACAATTTCGCCAAATGCGTCACCAATTACCAACACGCAGCAATGGTTAGGTTTGAGCACGCTCTTCCAGATCACAAAGCAACGCTTCATGAGCTTTAGGAATGCGTCCTGGTTCGGAGAAATAACCTTATCCAGCGACTGCCAGTCATGAGCCCCTAAGAACCAAAGCCTCAACCTGTTGTCTCTGCCATAATCCAACAAACGCATATATGGCGGGCTCGTAATGATTGCGTCAACCGACTCTGGCAAGGCGAATGTCCCCGCATCGCGACAAAAACACGATCGCTCCACCGTGAAGTCCAGATCGGGCATCCGACGAAACGCCCGAGTCACCTTTGCCTCGAGTCGATCGCGCAGGGAACGGTATTGGTAGAGCTCTGGGAATCGAGAACGCGGAAATATCTTCAGTCGGAGGTATGGCACGGTGTGGCTGCTCGGAAAAGACAAGAAGCCGGGCCGCTGGTGGTGCAAGATACCTAGCAGCGACGCAAGCAAGAACCAAGAGTGACGCCGCCGCAAAACATGTACCCACGCAAGCGTTTCACGCAGCGTTTCAGGATGATAGAACTGCCGCACCCAACGGGGGACCTTCCTGAGATCAACCGAATCACGCAGGCGGTTTGCCTCAACGCTCACACGTTCAACCTCAGCGAGAGCATCCGCCAATGAACGACACGGGAACAGCTTCGCCCGCGTTAGCAGATAGGCATAAGGACTTAGATCGTTGGCTACGACTCGGCGCTTAGCTGCCCAAGCCTCCAAAGCAACCGTGCCAGAACCCGCGAAGCCGTCGTAGACAAGATCCCCTTCGTTCGTGAACTGTGAAACAAGGGATGCTGCAATTGATGACTTGATCTTTCCGATGTATGGTGAGAGTTGATGAAGAGTGGCTTCACTCGTAGCGACACTTCCGGCCCAATCGCAAACCAATCTCCGCTGGTTGATTGCAGGCAGCCTACCCCCTGTCACCGTCTTGGTGGACATATTTGTAGTCGCCCATCCGTACGCATCGTTGGCTGATTGGCACCCTGCCGTCCCGGTACTTGCGATAATCGTTGAGCCAAGGTCCGTGAACGGAAACTGTGGTCGAAACCCAATCGTTTCAGCGAGGATCAACAACTATAGATAACATTCGGTGTCAGCACCGGCCCCATGGTCTGTGAATAGGCGGTTCCTGTCGCGGCTTCCCGGTGGACAATGATTCACCCAACTGGGAAAGCGCTCTTCTTCTCCCCGTAATGCATCACAACTTCTTTTGAGCCAGTCCCGCAGGTCTGTATTCCCACGGGGCGGCTAATCCTAAGACGCGCAGTTTTGATTCTAGTTCCTTCCGTTCACGATTCGGCGCGAGACCCCCGCTCTTACCAGGCTGAAGTAGGCCACAAGCCTCAGCAATCGCGCGGGCACGTTCCGGAGAACCTGCCACAAGCGCGCCCACAACTTCCGTCTCAATCCGGGACAGCTGCATGGATTGCCGTCGATAGTCGAGAAAGGCCTCCCAAACCAAAGGAACCCACTTTGCTACGATTTCCTCTCCAATTACCGTAGCGTAGCAACGAATCTCCTCCTGTGCGTGGCGGTCCATTCGCAGATTCAAGAAATGGAGGAGATTGTGTAAGTCGATCTTCCAATATGCCTCGGTGTACGTTGACAGCGGCAGATCTTTCCTGGCTTGCTCTCTGGCCACGCCTTTTGCAAGGCGCGTTTGGTAAACGGCGCGAGTTGCCCCTTGAATCTCGGCTTCAGTACCAGAAAGAACTTCCCCATCCTCCCTGGGAAGATATCCGCTGCTACCCTGCCTGTTTTCGGGCGATTGAAGCCGCCACTTCTCGGCAGGAGTTTTCTGCGCTGCGTCGATCGCAATCGAATAACGTGTGGAGTACTCGTTGACACTGGCCGTTCGGTGGCGGATCCATTGTCTCCACACATCCATCGGTGCTCTGACGTGAAGCTTGATTTCACACATTTCAAATGGCGTCGTGTGTGACTGCCGCATAAGATACCGAATTAGACCTCGATCTTCGTGAACGCGCTTGGTGCCAGCCCCGTATGAAACCCGAGCAGCCTGCACGACAGCCGAATCGTCGCCCATATAGTCGATCAGGCGAACGAACCCGTCATCCAGAACAGGTAGCTGAACACCCAGCATTTCGTCCAGTGAAGCTACAGCGGTACGGCGAAGACGTTCTGAAGTCTCTGACGGTGGACTCAGTTCGTTATGAAGTGAACCAGAACGTCTGCCTTCACCGCTGGCATTATTCATCGTCATTTTGTTCCCAATTGTTACTCGATCAAAGATCCGCTACAGAAGAATCATGCGACTGCCAGTTCCAAAAATTCTCTTCGCTCCTCAATGCCAATTGTATCCAGCAGCGCACCGATGCGGCCAAGACTGAGCTCCCATCGCGCGGCAATTCCTGAGCTGTACTCTGGCAAAAAACCTTCTGGCGAAGGATATTCAACGTGGATATCTGGGTGCAGCGCTTTTGCGAGATAACAGCCGACCGCCTGCATTTTGCTACCCCCCGGAGAGAGCAATACCCGGTGCGTCGCCGAGAGTTGCCAGTACAACTGGATTAGCAGGGATACCGTTTCTCTATAATCCAAGGTCGAGACAGCTCTCCGCGGGACTGGCATCGAGCTTCCTGACCGCTGCAACACTGGATTATCTTCGTCCCATTCCCGCCGCACCTGATCATGAATCCAAGCAGTTGCTTCTTCTCTCCACGTATGGACTGGCGGCGCCCCGTTTATCAGAAACAACCTGCTCGGATATACGGTATTCAAGAGAACTTGTGTCAGAGCGTCGTTAAACGACATGAAAACTAGCGCTGCTGTCGGCTGCCCCTGCATCGCGACACTTGCCAGCGAACTCACTCGTACTACACCATGAACACCAGTAAAAATCTGCAGTGTCGGGCGGTGAATTTCATCCTTTTCTTTGGCCATTTCGAACTCTTCTCTACTTGGACCATAGATTTTTGCCTCCGCGTAGAGGATTGTTACTTCTAAATCTAGGTCCCTACATACGCTCAGAATGAGCAGAATCGCCAGCTTCGACATCGTCGAAATGTCGACCATGACGCGCCGGGCCTCGGCTCCAACCAGATGCTTCCGAAGCCTTGCCTCAAAATCTTCGGGATCGAATCGATCGTACAAGAGAATGTCGGAATCTGAGATCTGCACGCCACGTGCCGCCAAACCGTTCCTTACATCACGGAGCCGGTTGCTGGGGTTGAATGGTCGATAATCCAGCAGCACTACCCGGCTTCCTGGTGCCGGCTGGATGCTCTCCACGACAGACATCGTGCGATCCTCAAATCCAGGGGCGTGTATGACTACTTCATGCTGCCCCACGGGAACGGAACCGCAAGGCTCCAATTTCGGAAGGCATCGGTTCAGCGACTCAGAAGCACCAGTTGTCATGAGTCCTCCTCGTTAAGATTGTCGACGACCTTGCCATCTTCTGAAGTCTCCTCCAGCGTGCCTCCATGGTCTCCTTCGTCTAAGTCATCGTAGGCCGGATCAGACTGAGTTTCAGCCCCCCGCTGCACAAACGGCAGGTTTATCTGGCCTTCATCGAACCGGTGAGTCACGAATCGTGTTTTGAAAGCATCTGGCTCAAGCAAGAGCTGCGTGAACTCTGAGGAAGTCAGAGGCACGCTGTCGCGTTTCGAAAGCGCCAGCGTAGCAAACGGCAGAAGGAGGCGGCGTAAGTACAGGCGTGGAACAAATGCACCCCGAACACTCTTGCCCCGGTTATCCCGCATGAATAGTCCATACCTGATCAGGTCTCGATAAATCTCCTGCGCAAGTCCGTCGATGCGGAACTCGTCGATGATCTCGATCCTGAACGCCATTCTTGGCACTTCACGGCGACTTGTACCTTCTCTGATGGTGTATGTCGGACCCAACAGAAGTCGCGTAGCAGCGGCGACAAATGCCTCGACCACTGCCTTCAGGTGGTCGCCGTAGGTACCCGAGAGGGAATAGTCGGTTCTGATTTTCTTAAGACGTTCCACCTCGGTCTTCACCTTCCCCGGGTTGGTGGGCTCATTCCTAGTATGAGAGTTAAGCCACTCGCCACCCCTATTGCGGAACGCACGATCCTGAATTGCAGGATCTACTGGTGTGTCGATCGGACGCAATTTATCGATCCGGGTTCCCGCCTCCGACGCCTGATCGATCACGTCGGTTACCAACTGGATCATCGTGCGAGTGTCTCCCGACCAAAGGTTCGCGAACACATCCTCCCCAAAATATTGCACGCGACCGCGCGAACGTCCTCGTCGTTGAGAACTACCGGTGACAATCGTCTTTTCCCCCTGCTCCTGCAGAGTTAAGCGCAGGCGACGTGCAAATTCTGTCTTCGAAAGATTGAGTCTCCCGAAAAGTGCGCCTAGGGACGCCTTGCCTTCTGATATTCGTACATCCGATTCTAACCTTCGGGAAAAAACAGCCCTGAGGAAAGCAAGGCGTTCATCGTCCGGAAGGAACAGAGACTCCTCGCCCATATCAACAAGCTGGTAGTCGTCTCCATCCTGCAGGTTCTTGCCACTAGAATCTTCCGGAATGAAGGTAGTCCAAGCCTCGGTCGCCACCTTAGCCAGGAACTCGGGAGAGCGTTGAAGGAACACACGGTTCAGAACGCGCTGCATGGACTCCGAGACGCGAGGCGTTGAGAAATCATCCACGAATAGCAGGATGGCTCGTCCCGCCATCCAAGGACAGCATTCTCGAACCTGTTGTACAAATCGAGGGAGCCAACGGTGTTGAGCTAGTTCGGCATATCCTGGAAAGAGCCCTGCCTTCGAACTGGGAAACGACCATTTGTGCTGCTCCAAGATCGCGCGATATCGTTCTAGTCGATCCTCGCCGACCACAAGCACGTTGAACGTCTCTGGTACGAGCCAACGTTGCACCAAACCCAGAAGTGCATCAGGGGTCGTCTCGCCTAGACGCCCAGCACGCGCTGACTGAACCGTCAACAAGTCTCCAAGAATACACAGGTTTGCATAACATACGAGTCGAGCTTCCTCTTCGGCACTCGGGTGCTCCGGAAATCGAGCAAACGCATCTGCAAAATCGTTGGCGTTGACGTAGAGCGCCGCAAATCGATCCTGAACAGGCAACTCTGCAACCTCCCCGCATTCGATGATTAGGCGTTCGCTCAGGCGACGGAACAGCATTGTTTTGCCGCACCCGCGCGGGCCGGTCACAACGGTAGGGATATCAAGAGCGAGAATTTTCGAACGTGCCGGCACGGTCGGAACAAAGAGTCGCTTCCACCATTCCCACCGCTCGCCGATCATCTCGCTGACCTGAAACTGACCAACGCTAGGCGCGTCCGACATTGAAGAACGCATACCCACCGGAGAAGTGGAAACCGCAACTGGCCCGGCCAATGGGCCAGCCTGCGCCATGCGCCTGATCTCCACCAAGTGTTTCAACAATTCGAGCGGTGGTCTCCTTTCCGTTCCGGTTGCTTCGGTCAAAAGCTTACCCAGATCACGTTTCATCGCCTGAAGGATCTGCCGGTGGGTCGCCGTCGCCGTCGCGTATTCGACCCGCGGGATCATCTCATTAATGATGACTGAAAGACCTTGGTAATCGTCCTTGGGCGTCGTGATCCCGCCTGTTGCGCCGTATCCGAAGTCCGACACGTAAATCGGAGCACGGGGCTCAAGGGAGTCGTCGAGCCTGGCGCGGGATTCTGTGCCGATTAATATGTTGCCGGCATGCAGGTCTCCGTGTCGAACCACACCCTCCGCTTCACAGGCATGTAGAACGCGCAGAATCTTTTCAACGACAGCCAAGAGAAAACTCACGGGAATCGTCTTCACCCGAGCGAGGTACTGCCTCAGGTTCTCTCCTGGCTCGATAAAATCCCACACCGTGAAGTGGCAAAGCCGCGTTTTTCCCGCGTGGTTTATCTGTGCGGGACCCGCGTGATGGAAGTGGACGACACCATCCACGAGACCGAGGCTCATTACCTTCTTCAGCTCGACTTCCCAACCCTCTTTCAATGAGTCGAAAGTAAGTTTCACTGCCCGCACCGCGGTGGGCACGTCGCTGAATTGAGCCTTGTAGACGTAGCCGATTCGCCCAGCCCCGATAAACTCACCGAGCGTGAATTTGTCGACTGTGTATCCGGCCAGACTCTTGCACCACGCATTATCGCGAATTGCCGTCACTGCCGTCCGTCCTTGGCGGCTCGCCTCTGTCTTCAAGTACCTGAACTGCTCCCGCTCCGTCATTGCCTCTTTGGATCTTATCCCTCGTTCCCCCCATTCCTTCGAGTAAGAATGGACTCTGCCCGAATTATAACGGTGACGCAGTGACGCATATGTGACCAAGTCGAGGCTGCGTAATTCCGCTGGCTTAGAATTGCTGAAAATTACGCCTGGCCGGCCGGGTAAGGCGCAACTTCCTGCCACCGTACGGAGGCCAGTCCTACACAACTTTGGCGTGAAACACGAGAAGCGGTTCTAACGACATCGCGTTAACGGCAAAGCGATGGCCGAGAAGTAGGCGATATTCTCGGTCGTTGTGCCGGCCGAATCTGGCCGCGAGCTCACGATCCGTTGTGTACCGGCCATCGACGTACCGGTACGTGGTGCCGGGCTCGTTCCCGAGCAGATCCCAGCCGCTCGCGCGATAAGAACTACCTGTGAAACCCATGTTTGGATTAACGTAGGTGACCAAGTCCCTTACGCCCATGCACTGCTCTTCCCGGGCAGCCCGAGACAGCATGTACGAGATCGAATTGCTTGGAGCGCCCTCGAAAACAAAAACGCGGGACATCACCCTGGCTGACTCGGTCGAACGTCCCTGAGAGGCTAGCAGCTCCCGCAACCGATCCACATCCAAAGGTGATGAAACACAGAGTGCAACCAATTGACCGGCCTTTGTACTGAGGCCATAGGCGCGACCGTCGGTACGCGGCGAGCGCAGATAATGGAACTTTTGCATTACGTCGCGCGCCTTGCTCGACTCTACTTTATGAAATTCAAACAAACGTGGGGAGCGACCGGCCTCCCGCACGAACCACTCCGCCTTGTGTGGCAACTCTTGCGTCAATTCAGTTAGCAATTCTTCGACCGCGCCGAGGGCTACCATGCCACCCTGATCGGAGAGACGTGGTAACTGCAAAAGTGCCTGGAGGTGAAGTGGACGGGTTGGCCGATCAGTGGCCTCGGCGACGGCTTCGACGCAGTTTAACAACAGCCGATCGCGTGGTGCTACGTGACACATTAGGCTCGCGGCAGCAATCGCCATGAAGTCCTCATCTCCTTGAACCACCGATACAAAAGCAACCAGCCAGTTGTCGCGAGAAACTCTCCTTGTGGGGTCAAGCAATCATGGATCAGCCAGAAAAAGACAAGAAGTGCCAGGCCACCAAAACTGATCAGAAGGCCCCACCAATTGGGGTTCTGCTCTTGATCGGTCATTTCAGGCTGCGTAGATTTGCTCACCTCAGGATACCGAGGCTTCTTTTTGCCTTCTTTTCCCGTAGTTTTCGCCTTCGCCATCCATATCCCCAGCAAGTCCCACAGCGTGTAGAGAATGAAGACGTACACCACCAGCTTGGTTGTGCTATTGGCCAGATCGCCGGCGGCTGGCGATTCTTTTCCACCGACATCAGTCAAAACGGCAACTCGGAAGTACAGAATTAACATCAGCTGGTCGGCGATGAACCGGAACAGGGGCAGGTTGAAGAACTTCACTTGGTAGCTGGAGCGGTAGAGGCTGCGTCGAAAACCAATCCAACTTCCAAGCACTAGAATGGTTCCGACGAGCAAGTGCAACTTAACGGCACGATCGAGCTGTGTCCAGTTCTGGAGGCGAAGAAACAACTCGCGGATAACGAAGCCGAACAGAATGTCTGTGTAACGCAGACTGGTATCGAACCGTTCCAGCTCTGGTTCCGGATGAAACGCAACTCGGATAAGAGTATTCATGCTGCTATAAGGCCCGGAATATCAGTGAGCTGGGAGGCGGCGATCACCCCGTCAATCTCAACATGGTCGTGATTCCGTTCGTACTCCCATACGTGCGCATCGATCCACACAGCACGAAGTCCTGCATCAATCGCAGGAAGCACATCGGAACGGATACTGTTACCGACCATCCACGCGCACCCTACATCCACGCCCAAAGCGGACACGACGTCACGGATAATTGCGGGCGACTTCTCAGGAACAACTCTTATTACGTCAAACAAATCCCGTAGTCCACTCCGCTGCAGCCTGCGCAACTGCAGCTCGTGGTCGCCCTTGGTCAACAGCGCCAGTCGGGCACCCTTTGCTCGAAGAAACATTAGAGTCTCCCGCGCGCCTGGAACAAGCGGTGGGTCACGTTCGAACACTGACCGTGCAGCCTCTCGAACCCGCACACACGTCTGAGCATTTACAGCACGCCCCATACTTCGGCAGAGCTGTTCGTACGCCTGGACACAGGAAGATGGGAAACGCTCCGTGCTGTAGCCTAAATTGGCTACGTTTTGAACGTCGATACGGCGCTCACACTCTTCCCACCTCGCCGCATCAAGGCCCGACTGAGCAACGACATAGCGGGCCCGTGATCGAGCGTCATCATACAGCTGTTCAGTACTCCAAAGCGTGTCGTCGCCGTCGAAAACAACGCCGAGAACCACGCACGGAACGCACACCCGGTGAGCCATCAGCCTCCATGATACAACGGCACTTCGACGATCCGAGAGGACACGAGCGCGCACTTCGCAGCCACCAGTGCTTGCTTCCCGACCTAGGTTGCTTCCCCTGAAGCCGTTGCCACAAGAGCCGCATCCAAATCCAGAGCTCCTAGAGAGTCGATCATGGGCAAGATCACGGGTGCCAAGGCTCGCGTAAAGTCTTCGATTTTGGTTTGGATGTCCTGATCCTTGCCGTTCTCGGTATCGTTCTCTCCCGCTTTCGGTTTCGGCGCCTTTGCATCGTCGTGCAGTAGGGCCAGACCTACCAGCACGAGTGCATATCTCCACCGCGCACGAATCAGATCAATCTCATCGCCGGCGGTTTTCAATTCCGACTTTACGAAGAGATTGTCCATGTTGATCAAGAAATCGTACACATCGTGGCTCTCGCCATTGTGCGGATTGTTCGGATCATCCGGCTCTTCGGAGATGCGAATACGAAGCGCGGTGTACCTATCAAACTCTGGGGTCTGCTTCTGCCAATCGGCCTCAAGTACCGGGATGATATTTGGCAAGCTGATGCCGCTGGGCAGTTCGCGCTCGTCGCCTTTTTCTTTGCTGGGAGGTTTGCGGCGAGATCCATCTCCCGGTTGGGGCTCGAACGCCTCCGTCACTTCGATCGAGAGCTTGTTGATGAACGGATCAAGCCGCGTGGGATCGGTGACGACAGCTTCAAAGTTCAACGAGTCTCCCACTTCGCAGTTGAAGGGCAGTTGCATGCTGAGAGTTGCAATCCCGTTGTGCAGATTTGGTCCAACGTAGTCGGCCACAGGCACGCGTTGCCCCTCCGCAATCAGGAACAGCGAAAATTCTCCCGGATCGACATGCCTGCTGAAATAGTCGTTCACCGCGTCGGTTTCAAAGGTGACACGGCACCGTTGATTGATGTGGCACTCCCGCGATAGCTCAATACCGTATTCCTTTCCTTTGAACTTGAAGAACGTCGGGTGTTTCTCGCCATGAAATTCCTGTTCTTCCCCTCGAACCTTGAGAGTCTTGAAAGGATTCGTCGCACGCTGGCCCTGAAGAAACAGCGCGGAAAGCGTGGGCGAAGTTTCAAGCAAGGATTTCAGGATGTCTTCTAAAGGCTTCTCATCTTGGAGGCGCGACTGGATTTCCTCGTTTCTACGCTTTTCCTTCAACGCATGCAGACCCTGATGGTGCTTCAGCATCTCTTCCAGCTTTTCTTCGACTGCATACCGTATGTCATGCTTGCTGAGGCGATCGCGGCTGTTCTTGAACAGATCTTCACGTGTTCTGGGAGAAATATTCGTGCAATCGACGGTCACTAGAACCGAATCGGCAATGTAGTTGAGACGGCCCACGTCTTTGCGATTGAAAAACTCCTTGGTCAGATGGCCGTGAGTTTGGCCGTTTACCAAGAAGATGATGCCTTCGCTCTTGCGATACGTATCTGCCTTCCCCTTCTTGAATCCATAGATTGTCGCAACCATCGACTGGCCTTCCACCGCGATGGGGCAGGAAGACGGGAAGTCCTCTTCGAGATTGTCTCCGCGGTCATCTTCAAGACGAACGGCTAACCCCGTGAGGTTATTCTCAAAACTGCCTTCGTGGCCTTTGAAACTCTTACGACATTCGTGGAGGCGAATCGGCAACGCAGGGTCAGGCAGAAGAAGGTTTAGACGACCGAGCAAGCCGTCCTTCAGCAAAATGTGAGAGTTGCTGTAACCCGCGGCAGCGTACTCATACAGCTTTATAAGGGTTCCCCACTCTGCATGGCGACCGTAAGCCTCCCGACCCTCGGGGAAGATCGGCATCGTGTCCGTGGAAAACCGCAGCACTTCGCCTTTGCGTGGCGACTTCTCACTCCCCAATGGCGCCAGGTAAGTGAAGATCGAGCTCTTACCGCCGCCCTCCGGGTCTTCACGGCGAACGACGGTGAATCCCCACTGCATCTCTGATGAATCGGCTACCTTACCCACTAGCGCGGGATTGCGGCGAGTGAGTATGAGTTGAAGATTATTGCGACCGCAGAACTGCAAGACCCCGGTGCTACCCATGTTGAACTTTCCCTGCACGAACGGAATTCGGACCTTATTTCCCTTTCCAGTGTTCAAGGAGAGAAGGGTGTGCGGCATCATGTCCGGAGTTTGGCCCTCACCACAGTCAGAAATGGTGAAGCAAGGCCTGCCCTGCCTGGGTGGCATCCCTGTCGCCGCCAGGGTAATTCCGCGAGCAACCCTGGTGCGCTTTTCGTTCGACCAATTGGCGACACGACCCTGATTCGAACTTCCGGGTTTTGGGTGATCTTCAAAGAAAAAGGCCACGGCCTCCCGAATCGACTTCGGAGCGTCGGGCCCTTCCGGGTTGATTCCTTTCCTCAGGCACTCGTTGATTAGGCGATGGTCGACGGAGTTAACGAACTTCTCAACCATCGCGGAATCTGGGCTGCTTTGCTGGTTTCCGATCGTGTTGAAGTTGTTGTCGTAGTCACCATAGAAGCGCCAACCTGCCTGGTCGTTCCACAAACCCACATTGGTTAGTAGTTTCGTGACGTCGTCCTCGCTGTCTGCATTCATCAGCGCGAGACAGAGAACCTTTACCTCATCGTTTTTCATTTAGACAACCTCAGCAACGAGATTCGGGGAGGATGCGAGTTTTTCTGTCAACGCATAGGTGACGTTGAGGCCATCTCTTATTCGTTGGATCAAGCCCAGATCAATCATCCTAGATATGACACCCGCCCTTTGAGTCGTTAAGAAGGCGCGAGTGAATGGCTTCTCATCCCGTTTCGAAAGATGTTCTTCAAGTGCGTCGTCCAGCTTGCCGGGAGTGTTGGCACCGCCGGAGATTGCTCCAAGCACCGCCCGGTAAGCAAAGGCTTCGGCGGGAACCCGACTGCGAATGTGGGCAAGCAGGAAGTCAACTTCGTCGTTGGTGAATCTTGGCCCCCTTGCGTCTTTCTGGTCATCAAGAATCGGGTTCCGCAACTCCGCGAATCGCCATCCGGCCTCGGTTAGCAATAAGCGAGGAGTGCGGGAGTGGTCTCGGTTCACAAGCTTCAGCTCAATAGGCAACCCCGTCATGGTTCCCTGCTTCGTAAAGCTAGCCACGAACTGATTTGCAAATCGAAGTCTGGATTTGTCGCCGTTCGGTGAGTCGGAATACGGGAACGCAAACGACAAAGCATCATCTCTATGCACGCCGGATTCGTTGTCCATGTGCCGGAGATAGTCGCCAAGCTTTACCGCTTCCGATGCGATGTCCGCCGCAGTTTTCGCGAGAGAAAGAGCCGTGTGTTGTTCCGCACCCATCAGTGCCGCCAGTGCGCGGCACGTTGCTTTCACAGGTAATAATTTGTTGTGCTGTCCGAAGATCCAGCGATCCACTGGGACTTCTTGGCCGACGGCAAACGCGTCATTCGGGTAGGGAGCGAACGTTTCAGGCTTTGAGATACCGCCAGTGAAGGAAAATATCGCGGGAACGCCAGGGCCTTCGGTCGGAGTCGGTGCCGCTTCGAAGACCTTCGTCTTAAGACCAGGCTTGCCCTCCGCAACCATGGTCTCGGGTGTTTTCACCTTCGCGGTGGCATCAGCCGCATGGTTGTGCAGAAGAAGTTGGTTCGTGACGGCTACAGCTACGGCTTCCGAGTAGTCGCGATAATTTCCCACCTCCAGAAGCCTCTCGAGGTCGTCCTTAGTGCGCTGTGAAACATCAATGCAGATTATCATGGCCACTATCTCAGGCCAAATATTGCATATTTTATATAGTTAGTCAACTATATAATTACAATTATCATTAAGTAAGTCCACAGAGTCGGCAGTTCAGTCGAATGCAGGACAATAATTCCCCTTGGAGGCTAATATCTACCAGTAGAATCAAATACTTAAGAGCGCTTGTGGAAGAGTACCACCTCTTTACTTCCACCAGTCGCACCTCCCTTGTCGGCGTACCACTTCCGGTTGGGAACCGACCGCCAGGCCCTTCCATCATCGTGGTTCGCGAGCTGCGGAAACTTTTGCTCGGTCAAGCCACATTCCTCCATTACCTTGAGGTAGGTACGCAACTGCCACCTTGGTTCCGAAAACGCAACCATCTGTACGATGACCGTTTCTCGAGTAGCCATTTTCGCCACTGATGTGAACGCCATTCTTGCTTGGTCGTAGTACTTGCTCAGTCGCTTTTGGTGGCGGTCACCAAAGGTGTAGAAAGAAGCTCCCGCCCCGTCGAGTGTTCCTGCTATCCAGAATGGCGCTGGGGTCTCTCGCCGCCCCAAAACTTGCCAACGGTGATACAAGACGTGAACGCCAGGGTATGGCGGCGAGGTCAGGATAAGCGTAGGAGGAGCCATCTCCTTGACCGCTTGCTCGTTCTCAATTCCAATCGCCGATTTGTGCAAGCAAACAACGTCAAGCTTGGGGCCGTTTTTCTTGACAGCAAGAGCGAACTGTTGAGCCCCAGCGATCATCTCGTCCACAAAAAATAGGAACCGCTGCCGGATTTCTCTTGCAGTTGGGATCTCTTCACGGCAATCGAGTGCCCACTGGGCGGTCCGCAACAATGCACACCGCGCAAACTTCTGTTCGCGTTCGCTTTCAAGCTGCGGGACGGTACGGAGTGCCAATTCCAAGGTTTTCCGTACGGGCCATGTGCTCTTCCCGTTGATGTTCCTCTGGTACCCAAGCCGCGCCCATTCATGAGCTTGAGCAGAGCGCCTTCGTAGGTTCAGTTTCGGGATGACTCCCTCTGCCCATGATCGTAATTGTCTAACCTCAGTGCGAGTGAACACAGAGGTCTTGGTCTGGGCCAAGAACACAGCCAAGCTATTGATATCGGTTCCGATAGCCCTGCGCCCCAAGGCACATGCCTCGACGAGAGCTGTACCTCCACCCATGAACGGATCGAACACAACATCGCCGGGCTCCGAGAACCCGATGATGATCTGTCGCGCGAACGATGGTGAAAATCGGGCTGGATACTTGTAGAAGGAATGCGTTAGGCCACTAACAGGCTGCCGATCATGAATTCCATCAAGAAGCTCTTGCCAGATAGGCATCTTTGGAGAACGGAAATCTGCATCATCCTGTCCACACGGTTCACGGCGACCTGTGCGGGCAGAAAAATGACGCCGACAATCGCTCAGAGCTGAGTCCATTATGTTCTAACAGGCCTTGCTTGTGCTACAAATCAACGAGTTGAGAACAAACGTCGTCAACGATCCTTTCGCTTCAACCGAACGTTGCCGTTGTTTCTTGAGTGGGGGCGGATCTAGCTCTTTGCTTCCAGTTCGGCCAATGCCGGCACAGCTGTTTCGCCGAAATCTTCGACTGACTCATCACCGCCAAGCAAGGCCTCCGCATCCGGGCCTTGCAGCTCCAACATTTCGACGCCGTGCAACCTACGATTGATGGTGCGGGTTTTGCTGTTCACCAGTCTCAACGTGCTTTGAACGGTACCAACCTGTTTTTCAACCTTGTCCATGAGACCTCCGAACTTTTCAAATTCAAGCTTCGTCGCCGCAAGCAGCTTCCAGACCTCGCTGCCCTTCTTCTGAATCGCGAGGGTGCGAAACCCCATCTGCAAGCTAGTGAGCAACGCCGCGAAGGTGGTCGGCCCGGCGAGGCAGATACGGTGCGTCGTCTGTAGATCGTCGACCAACCCGGGGCGACGTACGACTTCTGCGAATAAGCCTTCGGTCGGGAGAAACATGACCGCAAAATTTGTCGTGGTCGGTGGTTCGATGTACTTCTCGTTTATGGTCTTGGCTGATGCGCGAATGACAGCTTCGAGTCTGGTACCAGCGCCTTTGATTGCTTGCTGATCACCGCGAACCTGTGCATCTTCCAGCCGCTCCCAAGCCTCCCGCGGAAACTTTGCGTCAACCGGAAGCAGCACGGACTCACCGTTCTCCGTCCCTGGCATGCGGATTGCGTATTCGACGGACTCCTGTGAATCCTTCCTAATCCGTACATTCGTCATGTATTGCTCAGGGGCAAGCATCTGCTCCAATAGCATTCCCAACTGGACTTCGCCGAATCCACCGCGCGATTTCACGTTGGTCAACACCCGTTTCAAGTCACCAACCCCGTTCGCCAGATCCTTCATTTCGCCGAGCCCCAGCTGGACGCGGCCTAGCTGCTCTGTTACCAGGCCGAAGCTGTCGGTCAGTCGTTTTTCTAGTGTTGTGTGCAGTTTTTCGTCGACCGTTTGTCGCATTTGCTCGAGCTTCTGGCTATTGCTCTCGTTCAGCTTGTCCAACCGCAGCTCGACCGCGACGCGCAACGCATCCTGCTTCTGTTCGTTGGTAGTGGAGAGATCGTGAACTTTCACAGCCAGCTCTGCCAAACTCTGCTGCACTTTCTCGCTAAGCTCCCGGTTCGTAGCGTCAAGTTCACCTCCAAGCCGGCTAAAGTTTGTCTGCACGGAATCCCTGAGCTGCTGGCTCGTCCTCGTTTGGTGGTCGCGCAACTCGGTCAACTGTCCGACAACCTGTTCCTGGAGCCCTCCGAATTTCTCCTGCATCCCTTCACGCAACTGGAGATTGTCCGCCGCTGTGCTGGACACAAGTCGATCAATCTGCGTCGTGACGCCGTCGCGGAATTGATTGTCGGCTGTGACCTGGTCGCGGCGAAACTGGGCGATGTTGTCACCCAACTGAGTGCCCAGCCGGTCGACGTTGGTGAGCAGTTCCTCGCGCAGGGAGCGGGCATCCGAGGCCGATTCTTGCCGGGCTTGCTGCGAATAGTTGAGATTGTCATCCCGGAGCGTACGCATCTCGTCTGTAACCTTCGCCTCCAGGCATTCGGAAGAGCCGCGCAGCTCTGCCAGACCGCCCAGCAATTCCGCACTTGAATCCTGGGTCGCAGGGCGCCGCGTCTGAAAGAACAGGAAGACGATGACCGCGGCCACAAGAACGATCTGAACAATGGCCAGGATGACGATTAGCATGTTTAACCTCCTAATTAACCCGATGCTACGATTTACGCTCTCGCTAAAGCGGTGACGCCGCGCACAGCCCTCTTTGCGCCACTATACTCCGAAGGCGAATATATGGCGAAACTATCCACTGGGCCAGTGCTTCGTACCGCGGTGTGACAGACGGCCAATCACTTTGCTCTGTGTTCTGAGTGACGCTTCACGAGTGCCAGCTTGACGAGACCGTCCAGGTACAAGACGCCCCAGCAGAACCTCTTCCACCTTTATCGCTGCCTGCTCCTGCATGTGCGGGAGCACGTGCGAGTAAATGTCGAGTGTGAATGCTGCGCTGGCATGCCCCAACTGCTCAGATACCACCTTCGGCGGAACGCAAGCCGCCAAGGCGAGTGTGGCGCCCGTGTGGCGAAGGTCATACAGCCTGATGATGGGTAGGCCAACCTGCCCCAGGATTGACTTAAACTTCTTTGCGAGCTTGTCGGAATGGATCGGCCGACCAGAGGGATTGATAAAGATCAGGTCCGCCGTGCCAGGGCATATGTTGCACCCGGGTTTCGGGTTGATCTTTGTATGCAGATCACGCAGGAGACCCAGCACCCACTCCTGGAGCTTGATCACTCGCCGGCTGCGCGCCCGTTTTGTTTCAGCAAACCGCCATGTTCCTCTTTCGAGTGTCCGCCTGACACTCACGGTGCCGCGTTCCCAATCGATGTCCTGCCACTTCAAGGCCAGGTATTCGCTGGGGCGTGCTGCCGTGGTGAGTGCAATTACGAAAACTGCGCCGTAGTGCGTTTTCAAAGCGGCCTCGAGAAAGACCCGCGATTGCTCCGCACTCAGCACCCGCATCTCGCGTCGCCGCAGTCGTGGCAATTGAGCGCCGTCTGTAGGATCCTGTGCGAGCATGCGCCACCGAATGGCCTGTCGCATGGCGGAGCGTAGAACTGAGTGCGTGTACCGGATGGTTCGCGCTGCCAGACCACGCTCGATCAACTGCTGGTAGACCGCCTGGATGTCTAGCGGGGAGATTCCCGCCAGATTCCGCTCGCCGAGCGTTGGCCGGACATATCTGTGAAGCAGGCTTTCGTAGCTTCGATAGCTTTTCTCCCGCAGACGCGGTTTCGCGGCAGTCTCGAGCCAACGATCCAGGAACTCGTTCAATGTGATCGTGACTCCCTCTACTCGGCGGCCGAGGTCACGTTCGCGCAGCAGCTTATTAAGGTACGTTTGGGCATGACGTATCGGCCCGTGGACGGTGCGACTGTGGTAGCGCCGTTTCCGGGTTTCGCAGTCGCGACCGAGGAAGACGCGCACCAGCCAGCGGCGGCGTCCGCGACCTACAATTTGTCCCGTTTTACGAGCCAACGAAACTCCCTCCCGAAAATCTGGCGCACCGCTGGCACACTGGCGCCGGCGACGATGCTGCAACTGCAATCACTTGGGGGAGAGGGGGACTGAGGGGCAATCACACCACCCTGATATGACTTACTAACCCAAACCGCTTCGTTGCGAACCTTGGCCTCCAGCTCCTTTGCACCGTAAGGAGGGATTGAGTATGCGACGCTGAACCAAAACGGGGGAGTTGAGGTGACTGAGGGAGACGTAGGAGAGCGGTACTACTTCTTACGAATCAGCAAGCCCGGATCAGCCGAATTGATCGAGACCAGTCTGCCGTCTGCGTCGCGGGTCGTGCCGAATCGCTCGTTAGTGCGTCCAGCTATCTGGTTTTGATCGTCGCGCACGGTCTTGGACGTATCGCTGTATCCCGTCGTGACAGAGCCGATGATTCTGCGATTGCCATCGCGGACGTAGTCCTTCTTCAGCATGCGTTCCCTCCACCCGGAGTATACAGAGGAGTCGCAAAAAACAGCCATTTCGGGAGGGTAACCTGCAAGGAATCTTTGGTTAGATTACCTCCAATTCCAGACGATTCCGCCGATGCGTTTGTATACTCCACTTGGCAGTGACGGTGGCGATCCGGGAACGCACGTCAGGGCAGCGGGTGCGGGCGCGATTCGGCGACGTTGCGGAAAGAGTTCTCGGCAGGCCCTGCTAATACCGGGTGCACCCCGAGAGCGCATACGCGAGCTCAGTGACTTCCATGTTGGACAGGTTCTCAAACCGCGAGGTGTGCTCAGACTTGAGCGTGCTAGAGCGCCGCCGGGGCACATCGTCTCAATTAGGTCGCCAACAAGCACGGCATCTCGGTGGCGTCGGGGTGCCGCGCGGCTGGCGCTGGTCAGTGAAGGGAGGAAGACTTTTTGGAAGACTCGATGTTCGACGAGCAGTTCGTGACTAGAGCAGAGGAGATCAAGGAAGCCCGTGAGGCCTTGATCGAGCTTGGCAAACACGTCGCTCGACGCGGGATGGACGCGGAGTTCAACGAGGCGCAGATCGTCTTCGCAAATGCGAATGCCCGCATGGAGCTTGCGCCCCCAGGGGACGACGAAGCGAACAAAGCCGCTGAAGGCGCAAACCGTCGCTTGCTTGCGTTATTTAGGAAGGGTTGGACGAGGGGCGACAAGCTGCTGTTCCACTGTTACTGTGAGTACAAGAAACGCCTCTGTTACCACCACCGGGTGGAAAGCTAAGGCTCTCAGCAAGGTGCAGGTTCATCCTCCGTTTGTCCCACACCCAGCCATCCTCGCTATCAAACTGATGTGTCATGCTTCGACTCAAGCTGTGAAATCAACACAGCCTTCAGCTCGTACAGCTTCTCTGTGCAGCGCGGGCAGAAGATGCGTTCGAGTTTTGGTTCCTCGCTCGTGATCAACAAGCACTCAAGAAACTCATGCGGCGTGGTCCAACCGGCCAGCCTTTGCTCGAGCCTGGCCAGGCACCCATCGCAAAGCATATCGCTAATATCTCCCGTCGCGGCCTTCCGATCTATGTTGTTCATACGGTCCTCTGGTTCTTAATACCGTTTTGGGCGGTAAAATCCAATACGCCGTTTGCCGACGTAAGTCGGATCTCACCTTGTCTCGGTGGGCGCAAACCTAGTCCCAGTTCTTTTCTGTCATACTGCTTCTCCCGGGCTCGCCGCCTCGGCCGGAACCGTTCATGTGCGCGTCGTACTCGCAGAACTGGTTCACAGTTCATCCCGCGCACCAGATTCCTTTTCGGACTCCTGGCGGCCATTGCAATACGTCACCTTGTCGCCGTCCTCATCAACACCGGCAGACTCGATCGGCTTGGCGTTGTCCTGACGTTACGACCCAACACCAGTGGCGTCGAACAGACCGCCGCCGATCTCGCGCAGCTTGACCCGGAATTTCTCCCCGTGCTGACGCCCTCCCGTTGGCCTAGCAGAGCGTGGGCAGTCTCGTGCAGCAGAATTTCGCGAACGAGCGTCGGGTCGTCGCCGTAGCGCATGTTAACCCAGATCAATCTTTCCTCGTGTAAAGCACGGCCATAGCTTCCTGCTATATCGTCCTCATCGCCCATGTCATCTTGCTCGTAGACGGCCCGGACCGTCCAATCGGACAACCCATGCTCCTTCACCATGGCCTGGCCCAAAGCTTCGATTTCCTGCTTCGTCATCGGTCCTTCTCCGTCTCTTTCAAGTTCGGGGAGCGCCAACCTTCATTCCGGCACCAGGATAGTTGTGCCAGATTTCACGCACTACGTCCCCGGCACCGTCCCCGATCAGACCGCGGCCACTTCTGAGGGCGTGCGCGGCCGCCTCCAGCACGCCGGCAAGAGTTACTTCCCGAAGCAACCGCTCGGTCTCGCCAAGATTGAAGGCGTCGGCCACAGCTTGCGCCTCCGAACGGCTGATCCCGGTCGCTTCCATGACGGCTGCTTCGGTCGCTTCCGTGACGGCTGCTTCGGTCGCACCTCCCTCGTACATCTCGATCGCCTTCTCGACTGCCTCAGTGGTCAACATCTGCGTTCTCCTTCTCAGGGGCGGCGAAGTCAGTCGGAACATCGCTGATAGCACTTTGGCTGTCATCGCCCCAGAAGCATTCCTCGCACCAGCGGGTTCTGCCTTGCCAAGCGAACCTAATGCCATTGCCTATGGTAGCTCCGCAGGTCGCACACTTATGGAAGCCAAGCGCCCTGTGCCAGTCATCAAGCGTACAGGCTGCAAGTCAGGCAGGGGCTTACAGATTCTCTTTGGGGCCAGCAGCGCGTCCTCGGACTCACAGAACGTGTGCTCGTCTGACGTGCTGGCCCCGCACAAGGGGCACTCGACGTTGTCTGTTAATACGCTTGCCATGCGGTATGTCTCCTTTCTATTAATACTGTCTCTTTCGCGCTTGGCGCGGAACTCCTCGCACTGACTCTTGGCGCTTCGGAGCACGCTGGCCGTGAATCATTCGGGCATCTCCACCGACGACCGGGCGTGTGCCCGTGGCCAATCTCAGCGTTGGGCGACGACGGAAACCGGGGTTGATCGGCGCCAACTCTGCCCCGCCCGCTCCACAATCGGCAGCGCGCAAGAAGCTAAGCCGAACCGGCCGGCCTCAGTTCGATCGCGACACCAGGGAGTGCTTCCATCCAAGTAAGAATCTGCTCGTTCGTCGTCAGTGCCGGCGGTACTCTGTGCAGCATGATCTTCGGCGGTACGGGGCCTTCGTTCGAATGATGAATGCCGGCGATCGCCATCTGGATCGTTGTGTCGAGGTTCCGCCCAGGTCCAGCGTCCATCTTTGCGCCGCTGGGAAAATTGATCCGCATGCGACAGTCTCGCCAGATCAGGATGATCAGGTTCTGATGCAGATTATCGTCACCACGCACGTTTGCTGTAATCACCGCCGCTAAGTCTCTTAGCTCATGCATATTCATGTTCGCTTGTCGTAGGCGACCTTGAAGTCGGCAACGCTCTTGTACTTCTTGTAGCCACGCTCGGTGGGTTCCGCCACGTTGCGTGTCCCTGCTGGTACGTAGAAAAAGCTGTCGATGCTCATTGGTAATCTCTCAGGTTGTCAAAGATGAACTGCATTTCGTCGATGGTCAGGCCGCACTCCACCCGGGCTCCCTCTTCGGCGGCGTCGTAGTCGTCGGCGATGGATTCGCCAAGCTCCTCGGACTCAGGGTAGCTGGAGTGTTCAATCTCCAGCTTCACCTGAGCCTCGTTCATCATGTCGAGGAATCGTTTTGCTTTTTCTCTGTCAACGTTCATTGCTTTACTTCCTCAACGTTGAACACCTTCAAGGAATCGGCCATGTCAGCTTTCGCCACTGCCTTGCGAACGGCCTTCAAGTCCGTGGGCTTTGCGCCCGGTTGAACTTCCTCGCCGCCTTCACCGGTGACGTAGAACGGTGCGTTACCACGCTGTCCTTCATCACGAGCTTGGCTTGCCCAGTCGTCCTGCACGTTTGCACGGTCAGCGAATGGGATCGGATACTCGCCGGACTCAGCGATCAGATCGCAGTCCACGATGTAGATGTTTTCCAGCACGACGTTGTAGAGCGTCACGGAGCCATCGGTGTTGACCACCATGCGCCCGTAACGTCCCGTATTCATGTTTCCTCGGATAGTTCCCATGTTCATCTCCTGTTAAAACAATGGATCGTTGAGCGATCCAAAACTTGAATTGGAGCCGGTACTTCATGGCCAAGAAAACGCCGACCGACCGGCGAAAATAAGCGTCGCAGGTTTTCCCTGCGCACCACACCCGGCTCCAAACTTGATGCCTCAGTTCGACCCACAACGCTGAGGCTGGTGTTATGAGTGACGACGCAAGCAAACGCCGTGGGGAGCACCATCTCGTTTAATACCTCACCGGCTTGACTTCATCCGGTTCAACATCGTCACCGTTGAGAAACGCCATCAAAACGGCCATGGCATCTTCTTCGGTCTCGCCCTGCACATCAAACTCAGCGTCTTCCACAGGGCCATGCCATACCAATCTCCAGATCATCCCAACTCCTCGTCGTACACCAGTTCAACCATCAGCTCCGAGAACTGCCGTCCCATCTTCTCTCGGCACCGTGGACAGAAATCTGCGATGATCGTCCCGTTCTCACCGTAGGGATCGGCTTCGTGCATCGCCAGACATTTATCACACAGCAACCGCTTGGTTGCTTCACGCCATGCTTCGCTGAAGTTCATAGTGTTCTCCTCGATTTTTAGGCCCCACGCCGGAGCCTCTCAGTCATCCGGCGCAGGCCATTTTGGGGTCGTGTCAAACCCCAAACTTTTTAGTCTTCCATGAAGCAGCCGCAAATCTCGGCGTGCATCAGCTTGTAGTACATCGGATCGCCGGGGTAGTCGCTCACGTCGTACGATCCTTTGCCGTGGCACACCGGGCAATCTTTCTTGGCCAATCTCCGGCGCACTGCATCAATGTTGTTCTTCCACAGTTCCCGCACCAGCTTGCGTTCTTCCGATGTGACAGGATCACGGAGCAGAGCCGGGTACTCCACGGTCTGACCGTCATCGTTACGCTTCTTCAGACCGACGAGCGGGTTCTCTTCCGCCCACTTCTCTTCCGGCGTTTGCTTAACCACGAACTTCATCAGATGTCACCTTTGCCGAAGATGTCCCGCTGCCCGGAGTTTTGTCTGTAGCTTGGGAGCACCTTACCGTTGCTGTCCTTCATCAGCAGTGCCTTGCACGTCCGGCAGCTCGATGCGTCATGGCCTACGAAATCGTTGAGTGTGCGCTGCGACTCGGCGGTCAACGCCTTGTGAAGTTGTTCGCAGGAGCGGAACCGCAGTGGTTCTGGTTTGTGCGTCCGGTTATAGCGGAGCAGTTTCTCGGCGCTGATGTTTTCCTTGGCTAAGATTTCGGCGCACGCTCTGGCGTGCGGGGCTTCTCTGTTGAACAGAGCCACGGACTCAAAGCCACTGGGGTACAGGAGATTGAAAAGGGTTTGGGTTTGGGGTTGTTCTTCGCTAAAAAGGGTTTCAAGGTTTTGATCTGGTGGTGCAGAGTCTTTAGCTGTCTCTCTTACTAACTCCCTCTCGGGTTCTGATTCAACGGTATCTACTTCAACGGTATCTAATTCCTCTCTGATTTTTTGGGACGGCTCCCGTCCCGTTTTTTGGGATGCGTCCCGTCCCAAATTTTCATACTGGTCACCAGTACCGTTTTTAGGGACTGGTTGTCCCAAAATTTGGGACTCGCTATCTTCAGCCGGGACTGCAAATTCGGCCACGGCTTCCAGCCCGAGCCGTTTTTTCGTAGCCCGTGCTCCCGTGGGGTCGTTCTCCTTGCGGCGGTCTTTCTTCTCAGGGATCGTCCCCTCCTTTACCCGGAACACTGCGGTGTGGTACTCGCCATGGTTCCTTCCCCGTTTGGTTATCTCTTTCAACCAGCCGTGGGCTACCAACCATGACCGGGCGGCGTAGAAAGTTTTGCGATTCATCTGGAGAACCTCCAGCGCACCCGCTTCTGTAGACCAGCCGAGACGCTCCTTTCCTTCTTTCATCCAGTAGAACAGCCACACCTTCAGGGCATTCCCCGGCATCCGCAACAGACTCTTGCGTTCCACGTCCAGCATTTTGAAAATGTCGGGCTTCTTCATCAGCGACGGCCTATCTTTTCTCGGCATTCGGCGACGTGGCTCTTCTGTTCTTCCGGCGTTATGGTCACGCACGGCAGGTCGCAGAACGGGCACCATTGTTCTTTGTCACGGCGCTCGTAGCATTCATTGCAATCATCGCTGTCGTTCCAGCAGTCATTGCAGAGCCGCAGCGGCTTGTGGCAGGTGTCGCAGTTGACGTCGAACGTACCCGGATGGGCGTCGCCGTAGATGATGATGGTTGCTTGCAGCGGTTCGCCGCAGTTGTCACAATTTTTCCTGGCCATTTTTTCTTCCATTCTTAGCAATACTGCCTATCCACAGATTTCTGAAGGTTCACTGATCACGACCGTGAACTTGATCCTTATCTGTTGACCGTCATCTTGAGCACCCCAGCCACGGCCAGATAATCCTCGACCTGCTCGATCTGCGGGTTGTTGTTGACCCATGCGATCTTGCCGTCGTTGTAGCGTTTGGGAATCGCCACGGCACGTATCGGCTGTCCCGGTTTGTCGGCGACCACGTAGTAGCCGAGCGTCAAGTCTTCGGTCGCGTACACGCCGTTCACCTTGGGCTTGAAGATCGAGATGACTTCCCGCCACGGCAGCGACAGCGTTGGGCTTGGCTCCGGCAGGATGGTCATGCCATCCGCTTCCACTTCCGGCACCGAGGGACCGAACGCTATGCGTGCTATCTGCTTGCCTTGCCACTGCACGATTGCCACGATGTGCGTGACCTTCCGAGACACCGCCGCTGTGAGCAGTATGTCTCGGATGTCGTCCACGATTTCTTCCTGCATGTCTTTCCAGTTCATGTTTTGTCCTCTTCAGCGACCGATTAACGGTCGGACATCCGGGTGGGCGTCGGAAGTTTCGGACTATTAGGTGAGCTTGCAGTCTTCGTCTGCGAAGTTGCCGAACGGATCAGGGATCAGTTCGTCAGCCAGGTCGGCGCAGTGTTCGCCTGCACCGTTTGGTTCAGTGAAGTTGCACTCGGCTACTTCGCACGTCCCACACAAATGAATGTGGTGGAACATTGGATCGTCCAGTACGGCCATCAGTTTCGCCATGAGCGGATCGTCGCACTTCTCACAATCCGTCCAAGAACCACAGCAGTCGCAGGGGGTGATCATTGGCGTGCTCCTTCGAGTGTGGGGCCGTACTGCTGAACGGCGTACACGATTTCGAGTGCCATGGCTTCATCTACGTTGGACAGGTTCATGGTGGCTTCCACGACTACGTTGAGTGGTAGTTTCTTCAACATCTCGGCGATGATGTACCCTGCCGGGACTGTTTCGTTGGGATCGACTGCTTTGCGTTTTGCTTTCGACATAGTTTTCTCCTGTAATGTCAGAGCCGATTACCTACGGCCCTGCAAATCGTTGATCGCTTCTTGGCAGCGGTCGGCTTCTTCTTTTTCCCCGGCGACGAGGAATGCAATGCGCCGTGCTTCGACACCGCCGGCTGTGCTTCTCGATCGCCTCGGCCAGCTGTCGAAGTCGTCGATGTAGCCGGAGATCGTTCCGAGCCCCCTTGCCTTAGGGATCCGCAACTCAACAACGTCGCCTAGCCGAAACAGGGCGGCGATCGCAAAGTCGATATGTTCGCGCGAAGCCTTCACAGGACACTGTCCCCCTATCGGCCCTGCTCGAACGCTGTGGCCACGACCTTCATATTCATACTCACTGCGCGCATCCGTTACCGTTGTGGCCGAAAGCGCTGGCGATTAGCTCGCGGAGTTGGGACGGACCCTGCTTGCGTAGGAACCGCAACCACTCCTTGTAGTGAGCTCTGAAGGGGATGTGCCGGGAGATCCCGTGCACAACGATGATTTCGCCATCGCGCTCGAAGCGGATGGTCTGGTTCGCAAGTTCTTGCTTCAGTCTCGCAAGTTCCGCTTCCTTTTCCCGGACGATGTTTTCCAGGCTGTCTTCCTCCACATTCCAAAGTTCGCCGAGGCCGCGAACCCTGCCTTCCCCACGAGTTGCCTTGCGGCGGATCCCGGTCTGGCGTGCCCACACACTGACTTGCGCCATCGGGACACCATGAAGCTCTCCGATCTCCTTGTAAGTCTTGCCAGGGTTCTCGCGAACCGCCTTGACCACAGCTTCTTTCATTGCCTCTGTCATTGCCGTCATTTCCACACTTTTTCTCCTATGCTTGAGGTAGAGCAATTCACGCAGCCAAGCGGCTGCCTTGGAGCGCTATCTATTGCTTCCTTCGCCTTTGTTGAGAAAGGGCACCACGGGCCCGGCGGGTGTCTCTTCAATTTCGACCCCACCTGTGAGTTCCCATCTGCCGTCGCGGTACTCGATGACGCCCTGGCGTTCAAGCTCGAGGAGAGCCTTGGCCAACCCCAGCTTTTGGGACTCAACCAGTTCCTTGTTCTCTGGCAAGTAGTAGTTGTTCGCGTTGTGGTTCATCTTCATGTTTTTTGCACCTTGTGATACGGCGCCCTCCTAGTTTTTCCTTTTAGCCATAATGATGTCGTGTCCAGATGCGATCTTGTAGGCCATGACTGCGATCTGACCGTAGAACTTGCGCGCGTGCTCCGCGATGCGCTCTGCGTCGGCCTTGCATGCGCGAAACCTGATCGGGATCATTTTTTCTGCGTAGACTTTCCCGGTGTCGCAGTCTTGCCAGTCTCCGTCTCCGGCCGGCCGCGTCGTCGTCCCTCTGTTACCTGGTAGACCCCGGACGACGCGCCGGAAAGCCTCGTGGTGATCTTCGGAAAATGGCACGCCGTCGTTGCTGGCCAGGGGGACGAGGACCTCCCATAGATCCAGCACCTCCGCCTCCAGTTTCTGAATCTCACTATTGGCGATCCTGCTGACCTCGTCCGGATTGCTCCCGGCCAGGTCGCGGATTCTCCGCCATACCTCCAGTTGGGTCTTGGCGCGATCGGTAGCGCCGTAGACAGCTCCGTGAGAAACCGGCGCCGGTGCTTTTTCGGCTCTTGCGATGGCCGACAGTTCGTAGGGCCTCGGCAGGGAGGCGCATTGGCATGCTGAGAGCGAGTTGCGGCACGCGTTGCACCAGGAGGACGCCAACTCCTTGTCGCTGAGTCGCCGCTCGCCCTTGCAGTGATGCACGAGGCGCAGGGCTTCCGACAGGCTGTAGCCTGTGTCCTCTCTCGTCTGCTTCACGGCGCCGATCTTGTTGCCCTCATCCAGGTGAACTCGCAGGCGGCGTACGACCGTGGGCATCCTGAGATGCCTCTTCTTGCCTGTTGCCAGTTGGTCTTCGTTGTGCCTCGCTTTAACGCGGTTCGGACGCAAGCGGGACTTCTTGGGAGTCGAGCGAAGGTTAGCCACGGGGCACCTCCGCAACGGTGTTGCTCGTGGGCGCTAGCAGCTCGGCCATCACGGCCGCATCCGACACGTTTCGACCGGGAGCAGGCTCGCCGCGGCGTTTGTCGTTGATGCGGTCGCGCTCGGCTTCGCACACGTTACGCGTGCCGATTGTCAGGGCCGTTGCAGCGCTGTATTCGCTGCACGATTCGGGGAACACGCCGAATTCCTTGTCGCCAATGCGTGCCACCTTGACTAGGTTCGTTTTGGCAGTCGTCGCAGTTGATTTCGCACTGGATACTTTCGAGCGTTTTGTCGCCTTCGCCGCGGCCTTCGCTGCCTTATCTGCGGCAGCAACGCGTTTTGCTTCACGCTTTGCCTGCGCGGCTTCACGCTTGGCCTTGGCGGCGTTGATCTTCGCCGCCTCCTTACTAGCGGCTTGCTCCTGGCGAAATCTTTTCTCCTCGTCCTTGCGCTTGCGGGCCACTTCGCGCTCAGCCTTGAGCCGCGCGGTGGCCTCCTCTTTGACTTCACTGCGCGTCAGCATCTTGGTCGCGGAAAAGTTGCCGTCGGCGTAAATCCACTTCTTGCCGCTGGCGACGTCGGTGAGCAGTTCGCCAGCCACGAGAACATGTTCTTTCTGCTTCGCCAGCTTGCCGCCTATGACGGCAGCGCCGTTGAGCTTCGTCACATGCTTGGGGTCGACGTTGGCGACAGGCCCTTGACTCTCATCCAGGACGATATCGATCCTGCCGGTCGTCTGGTGCACGTGAGAGACCTCGCCGTCGCCATCGGGCACTGTGACTTGATCCCCAATATTGAAAATGGATGTTTGTGTGGGTGTTTCGGTAGACGCAGGCAGAGAATGCAAGCTCATCGCAATTGATTCGAGTTCACGCTTGCGCGTGTCGCGATAAACAAGCTTCCGAGCTGCATCGTAGTTGACGCCGATGCTCGCGAATGCGTCTTGAACCGTCGCAAACGTCGGGCGGTTAGATTTACGTCCGTCGTAGCGATACATGATTTCTTTGAAGCACGCTACGGTGGCATCGTGTGCCGAACGACCCAGCATCCAGACTTTCTGGGATGCTGACATAAGATCGTCGGGCGTCAGGGTTGTAAGATCGGGCACCGTGATACTTGGGACATTTGTCCCATTTATCGCGAGCGCAGTTGTTTTCCCCGCCTCAGCGGGGAGAATTGAAGTTGTTACCGTATTTGTTGGGCGCATAGAAAAGCCTCACGTGACCGTGAGGCCGTTGCGCCTAAAGGAAGGTCGGACTATCGTCCGCTGTCTCGTCCTCGTTCTGGTATAGCTTTATCTCACCCGAAGGTTACATTTACTCGCCTGCACCCCAACTACGAGACAAACCCATTATATACGGGGCCAGCAAGATCGTCCAGATGCCTTGCCCAGAGCGGCTTTTGACGTACCCTACGTCGAGAAGTTCTCGGGTCCCAAATTACCCACAGAGCGGTATTACTCTGATGTGCCCGCGGTTGTCTGAGTCCGAACCAATTTTGGGACGACCGATGCACGGAAATTCAAATTCTGAGGCGGTGTGTCTCGTCCTGTTCCCCTCGGCTTGACGCCAGAAAACCTGGTGCAGGCCGAGGAGTGTCTCTTTGCAGCATCGGAAATCCCAGCCGGCCTCCCGCTTAGCAGAAACTGGAGCTTCAGCAAGCTCCTCCCTTGAAGACCAAAATCCACAACGGCAGCTAGATTCCGCTCGAAATAGGACACCTGTCCACGACGCTCGTGCTATCGTTTCCGGCGAGGCAAATCTCGGCAGGCCGTCGAAGGGAGACTTCGAAGCGATGGCCCGCCGTCGGTTTCAGGACCCGAAGCCGAAGCGTCGCGGCAAGTGGTGGACGATTCAAGTTCGCCGCGATGAATTCGTCGGAGGTCTACAAAGAAAGAAGACGCGCATGCGGATCGCGCCGGCAACCGTGCCGGAGCGGGAAGCACGCAAGATTGCAGCCGAGTTTCTCCGGCCCCAGAACCAGGGCCTGGAGCTGGTCGGCTCTGCAACCAACTTCAGCGAGTACGTCGAGAATACGTACAAACCACTGCTCATGCCGCTGATGGCCAAAACGACCCAAGACCGTTCTCGAGGCGTTATCGCCAATTACTTGGTGCCGGAGTTCGGAAAGCTTTCTCTCCGAGATCTGACACCTCTCACGTTGCAGCGGTATTTTTCCGGGCTCGCAGC
Organism: Terriglobales bacterium; assembly: GCA_035483835.1. Classification (GTDB taxonomy): domain Bacteria; phylum Acidobacteriota; class Terriglobia; order Terriglobales; family Acidobacteriaceae; genus JABDBE01. The sequence goes on along the minus strand of DATHPO010000099.1, from coordinate 4,488 downwards.
GTCGCCCTTGGCATCTGAATCGAAGGACAAAATAAAGGACGTGCTCTCGAGCATTCTTGGCTCAGCAGTCCAGTACGGACTGTTGGTCAAGAACCCAGTCGAAGGAATTCGCCTCCCTGCAGAAAGACGGGGAAAACGAAAAACCAAACCACATGTCACGCCAGAGCAGTTCGAACAGTTGCTTGAGCTCATCCCAGAGCCTTACGCCACCATGGTCTTTGTGGCCGTGTGGACAGGGCTCCGCGTCAGTGAACTGATCGGCCTGAAATGGGAAGACGTGGGCACAGATTCGTTGACGGTAGACGAGCGCTGCTGCCGCGGTGACTGGGATGCCCCGAAAAGCGAGGCGAGCAATGCCACCATCGGCGTTGAACCCTGTGTGATTGAGCGGATCCACCGTCTCAAGCAGCTCACGGTTGACGTCAAAGCCGGACTGGCGGTCAGGCATTACAAGGTGGTGAAGTCTGATCGGCCGGAGGATCTCGTGTTCCAGTCCGTTAAGACGGGCGCGCCCATGCGAGACAACAACATTCTCAGCCGGCACATCAAGCCGGGTGCGCGCAAACTCAGCCTGCCCTGGATCAACTGGCGTTGCCTGCGAACTTCGCACGCGACCTGGATGGTCGAGGCTGGCGCCAACCCAAAGGACGTGCAAGGCCAGATGCGGCACTCTCGCATCTCGACCACAATGGACATCTACGCGCAGTTCGTGCCGGAGTCACAGCGGCGCGCCCTGGCGAAGATGTCGGCGATGGTCGAAGCCCGCACGTCAAAGCCGATTGCACCGGCGAGTACGGGCAGTATTTCCATGCCGCCGCAATCGCGCATGGTGAATTAGCTCGTTGAAAATTATTTTGGAGCCAATTGGAGCCAAATCGGGTGGGACGATGGAGCTAAGTGATTGAAAAGATGGTGGCCAGGGACGGAGTTGAACCGCCGACGCCAGCCTTTTCAGGGCTGCGCTCTACCACCTGAGCTACCTGGCCACGCTTGCGGCGCTCCACGGTCCGGACGCTTGCGAGTTGTGGGCTACGCCTGACTTGGCGGAATTGCCGGTAATCGCGGGCAGTCGAAATGCGGCAGCGCGTGGAACAGCCACGATTATAACAACCAAGCTGGATTCACTCAATGCGGCGGGCCGCGGTTAGCCACAACTCGGCCCGTCGCATTGGTTCATCCTACAAGTCGGCTTCCGGTCGGCGTCCGGTTGCCGTAGTTCGTCCTCACTCCCCAACCGAAGTGCCGTGACTCTGAAGCCAGGATGCGAGCTGCGTTCCCTGCTGCGCCTTGAGATCGATACAATAGTTTATGCGTTCGAGCGATTGTTTGAGTCCGCGCTCGGACGCGGGAGATTGATGCGTCGCGAAGAAGTCGTTCACCTCGTCGCGCAGGCTCGCGTCACAGAACGAACCCGTTGCTCTCACAATAACTCCACCTCCGAATGCACCACCCAGATTCGCGACGTCGTTCCAATGGACCCGCGCAAAATCCCATGCGAGCCTGGTCCCGGCCGGGTTTTGCATTACATCACGAATCACGTACGGGGCATCTTGCGAGCGCACATCGGGCGAAATTGCGTACTCGAGCGTCCTCTCCAGCAGTTTAGGATCGCTGAAGCGAGTGAGTATTGCCTGGTAAACGTATCGTTCTTCGGGCGTCTTGGCAGTTTTCAGTCTAGCCAAGACTTGGTCGTACAAGGTTGCATCACCATCGCGCGCGGTAATCGACAAAGCCACCGACAACAGTTCGTGATCCACGGAAGACGGATCCTGCATTGCCTGCTCGGTCAGCTTGCGCGCCACCGCTTCCACTTCAGGATCGCGTGCGGTGTAGCCCAAAGCATGCATAAGTTGCGCGCGAACGCTGCTCTGGTCAGAGGGCTCGCCGGGCCTTGGCGCCCATCCTACATCTTTCGCAGCCGGCGTCAGGAGTTGACGAACCCAGAGATCATACGACTCGCGATCTGCGCTGTTCACCAAATGTTCTCCGATGAAATCCAACTGCCGGACCAACTCAGTCAATACCGCGCCGGTACGATCCGATTGCAAGCCCTGAGCCACGGCCAGATAGTCGCCGATGGGCTCGCGATTCACGCGGACAGAAGCCCAGATATCCGATAGCAATATGATCCGCTCCGCCGGGGTCAACGCGGCTTCCACATCCTTCGCCATTGAGCGCACCGCGTCCGTCTCGTAGCCCGACCGGTAGAATCCCTTCGCTCCCGCGTTGGCGAAGATCCAGGGCGCGCATCCGGAAAGATTAGCGACCTGCTCTTTTTGGGTTAGCAGTTCACATTTCTCAATGCTTCCTGCTTTGTCACCTTTCAGGCAAACCGGAATCTCCCACATTTCCTTGCTGCCGGCATTGAAGAGGCTACGGTCATAGAAATAACGCTGCTGTGCCAAGCCGACGCTTGCAGAACTTCCTGAGCACCGGTTCTTCACGCTGACGAGCGGCGCGCCCGGTTGCTCCACCCACGTGGGCATGATTTGATCGACCGGCTTTTTGGAAACTTGCGCTTGCGCGTTCCAGAAATCAGACGCCGTGGCATTTCCGTAGGCATGTTGTTTCAAGTAAGCGTTCACGCCGGCGCGGAAAACTTCCGGACCAAGATAGTTTTCCAGCATGCGCAGCACGGCAGCCGTTTTTCCGTAGGAGATATCGTCCGCCAGCTCCAGGATCTCCGCCGGAGTGTCTGCTTTCTGATGAATCGGGTGCGTGTTGATCAGAGAATCCGCATTCATGGCCTGACCCGATTCCCTGACGTCTTCGAGATCCATATTCCACTCCGGCTTCCAGGCCTCTAGCGGCTTGCTTGACATCCAGGTAGCGAAGCCTTCGTTCAGCCAGATATCGTCCCACCACTGCATGGTGACCAGATCCCCGAACCATTGATGCGCCATTTCATGAGCGATGACCGAAGCCACCTCCTTTTTCAGGGTTAACCCAACATGCTTGTCATCCACCAACAGAAGAACGTCGCGGAAGGTGATGCAGCCCGTGTTCTCCATGGCGCCGGCCGAGAAGTCGGCGAGCCCAACCAAATCGAGTTTTCCGTATGGATACTTGATACCGAAATAGTGGTTGTAATACCGCATGATGTTCTCGGCCGCATCGAGGGCGAACGTGCCCATCTCCTTTTTGCCTGGACTTGTGTATACGCGGATCGGGATACCATCAGCCGAACCTTCGATGAATTCGAAGTTCCCCACGACCATTGCGACCAGATAGGATGACATCTTGGGCGTGGTTGCGAAACGCACCGTGTGTTTGCCGGCGGGACCTGGCGTGTCAGAGATCGCTTTGGTATTTGAGATTACGGTCAATCCCTGGTCGGCAATCACCGTCACGTCAAACGTCGCTTTGTAAGCCGGCTCGTCGAAAGAAGGAAACGCGCGTCTCGCGTCGGTAGCTTCGAGCTGCGTGGCGGCATACTTACGGCCATCGTTATCCTTGCCCAGGTAAAAGCCGCGCAGCTCATTATTCAGGATTCCGGTGTAGCGGATCTGAATGGTTGCTGGCCCGGGCTGAATCGTATTGCCTACCGTCAGGGTCGCGATTTCCTTTTCTTTGTCAACCGTGACTTTGGCCTTCTGGGTTGTGCTCCCGCTGGTGATAGTCACGGCTTCAAAATCAATTTCCGCGGCGTTTAGCACGATCTCCGACGTAGGCTTTAACACGCGAACCTGGATGATTTCGTCGCCGGTAAAATTGTTTTTTGTGAAGTCGGGCGCGAAGGTGAGCTTGTAGTTGTCCGGAACGGCAAGTTCCGGCAGACGTTGCGCTGTGCAAAAGGAAGCCAGAAACAGAAAAAGGCCAGGCAGTAAGAAACTTCGTTTCATTTTTCTCCTCAGTATTCGTTTTCGCCCGATGAAATCAGAAGATCGTTTCAACCTAATATTTATACGCAATCTCAGCACTTAAAGTTCACTCCAGAATCGCCGCGCCAGACGAGGCCAACAGCGTCCCGTTTAGAACGGTGAAGGCGCAGCGATTGGAGGCAAACCAATAAGGGATTTCGCGATAATCGTCCGCCTCAAAAACTGCCAGGTCCGCGTCCTTTCCCGGCTCAATTGAGCCTTTGGTCCCAGCGAGCCGCAGCGCCCAGGCGCCGTTGATAGTCGCGGCGGAAATTGCCTCCGCCGGTGACATCTTCATGTGCGTGCAGGCCAGCGATAGTACGAACGGCATGCTGAGCGTCGGTGATGAACCGGGGTTGTAATCCGTGGCCAAAGCCACCGGCACGCCAGCGTCGATCAACTTTCGGGCGGGGGGAAACTTCTCCAGCCCGAGAAAGTAATTCGCCCCCGGCATCAGCGTCGCAATCGTGTCCCGTTGCGCCAGTTCTCGAATGTCCTCGTCGCTCGCGTGATCCATGTGGTCAAATGACGCCGGATGGTGGCGCAACAGCGGCTGCAAGGGAGTCCGGCTCAATTGGCAGACGTGAGCCCGCACCCCTAAACCATGCTTCTCCGCGGCCTCAAAGAT
>DATHPO010000098.1:0-12777 GCA_035483835.1 Terriglobales bacterium | reverse complement strand
TAGCGCGCCTGCCTTGGGCGCAGGAGGCCTCCGGTTCAAATCCGGACGCCCCGACCACTAACTTACTGAACTAACTGACTTTCCGTTTCCGCAATACTTCCGCAACTCTCCAACTTGGGAACATTTGGGAACAATTGCTCTTCGAGCAAGTTCACAGCGTCTCTTTGTGCACTACCACTGGCGTGTGTATAGATGTCCAGCGTTGTCGCCATGTGTGAATGTCCAAGCTGAGCCTGTGCAACCTTCAAAGGAGTTCCTTGCGAATGCAACAATGTGCCGTGCGTGTGACGGAGGGTATGCCAATCGATTCGTTGGAGACCAGCTCTCTTGCACGCGGTTCGTAGTGCCTTTTTTCTGAGATTATCCGCCGCGAGCGGAAGGCCTTGGCTCTTAGAGAATACCAATGCCTCTTGAGAACCGGGCACTTCGCTCTCCGTTCACCTTTAGGCCTACCGGAATCCCTGGACATTTGCTGCCTCTGCTAATCTATTCCGCGTTTGGAGAGATATTTGTGTCGCAAGAACACGAAAAATAATTCAATTGCAACCGTCCCCAACCGGGACCCGCTGCGACTCTTGTACCCGGCGGTCCGGGTAGCACGGCCATAAACGCGATTGATGTTGGTCATGATCTGCACAAAACAGGCGGGAGTGACCCCGATAACTTTTTGGGCGGCTCTGGGCCGAAAAAGTGGGGTCGCTCCCGCCCGTTTTGGTGGTTTTTTCACAGTGACTTTTGTCCGCATCGCTTTGCTATCTCCCACGCCTCAAAGAAATTGCTCTGGCCACACGCTGAAGAACTTGGAGAAGACGCCGCTGAAGCATGTAGTTCTTACATTCTTCACTCCTTCCCTGCTGGTTCCTGTGCAGGAACCCCGACCCGGCGCAGCACTTCGGTTGCGAAGTGCGCCCTGACATCGTGCTTGCTACCACCAAACTCCTGAACGATGCTGGTTTCAGTCACTCTGCCGACTTTCCATCCGCGATACAAATATTCGAAACGTTGTCCGGTGAAGCGCATTTTGGCCTGATTTCGAAAGATCAAATCAGCTTCAGTTAGAGATCCGTAGCGGCCGAGGTCCCAGGCCCTTCGGATTTGGAAGTAGCGCAACAAATCTCCCGACGCGTCCGATCCCAGCGGCACTGCGACCAAAGCATTGAAGAGTTCTTTGGCCTTTCCGAAATGCAAATCGACTCCCGCCAGATAGAGAACGCGGAACTCCGACACGATTTCCTTCCTGAGGAAGGCGAGATTGGCAAGGACCATGTCGCCATCCTCACGTATCGATTGTGGATGGATCGTTTCGAAGGGGACCCAAGGATTGTCGGCCGGACAGTTCCGATGAACGGAGAGCCCTACACGATTATCGGCGTTAACAATCCCGGCGTCTCCGACCGCGGGCGGGACAAGCTGTCTGTGCCGCTGGCCTTCAAACCCGAGCAAATCAATCACGATTTTCATTGGCTGTTTGTCATGGGACGCCTGAAGCCGGGAGTGACCATTGCGCAGGCGAACGCCGATATGGACGCGGTAACACAACACATCGCGGAGGTTTACCCAAAATCGAGTAAGGGCTGGGGCGCCAGCGTCGAGCTGCTCAAGAACGATTTCTTGGGCCGTGACGTAATTCGAGCCCTGTGGCTGCTGCTGGGCGCCGTTTCCTTCGTACTTCTCATTGCCTGCGCAAATGTGGCCAACTTGCTGCTCGCTCGGGCGACGACACGCCGGAAGGAAGTTGCTGTCCGAGCATCCCTCGGCGCAAGCCGTTGGCAGGTATTTCGACAATTTTTGGTCGAGAGCCTTGTCCTGGCCTCGATCGGAGGAATTGCAGGCATCGCGCTCGCCTGGATATTGTTGAAAGTGATTATCGCGACGATGCCCCCTTTCACTCTTCCGTACGAAGCGGATGTCCGCTTGAACGCGCCGGTGCTGTTCTTCACTCTCGCGGCCACTGCGCTGGCGGGTTTGCTATTCGGTTGCGCTCCGGCATGGCAGTCATCGCGGCTGAATCTGAATGACGTGCTCAAGGAGGGCGGCCAATCCACGCTCGGCACCGGCCGGCACGGCCTGCGCCGCACCCTGGTTGTTGCCGAGTTCGCGCTAACGCTCAGCTTGCTCACCGGCGGCGGAATCGCGCTTCACAGTCTGTGGAACGTCGAGCATGTGGACCTCGGCTTTCGCACCGACCATCTGCTTACTTTCGTTCTCCCCGTGCCGGAGAACCAGCTCACTGGCTCAGAACAAATTAACGCCTTCTATCGGCAGCTTCTTGAGAGAATCGCTGCTCTCCCAGGCGTGTCCGCGGCCTCCGTATCCACCGGCATGCCGCTCCGAGGCACGAATTTCGGCATGCCATTTCAAATTGCCGGGAAAACGAATGACGATCCCTCGAAGCGTCCGGGCGCTGGGTTCAATATGGTAACGCCAGAGTTCTTCAAAACATTTGGGATCCATGTAGACCAGGGACGCTCCTTCACCGATCAAGATTTGGCTGGCGGTCTTCGCGTGGCTGTGGTGAACCAGGTATTCGCGAAGCGCTATTTTGCCGGCGTCGATCCGTTGAAGCAGCGCATAATCGTTGAGCAATTGATCCCGGGCGTAACCAAGCTTGGTCCTCCCGTCGAATGGCAAGTCGTCGGTGTCTACCATAACGTCCGCAACGGCGGTCCGAAGGGACAGGGCTTCCCCGAGATTGAAGTGCCTTTCTCGCAGAGCCCCTGGCCGGAGGCCGGCATCGCCGTACGCGCATCCGTCGATCCAACCACCTTGAGTAAAAGCATTTCGGATATAGTCCTGTCCACGAATCCCGATCTGCCTCTCGCCGAGGTCAAGACGATGGATCAAATCAAGGACGAATCCATGGCTGGAGATCGCTTTGCAGCTCTTCTCTTTGGAGGCTTCGCCGGCATGGGACTCCTGCTCGCAGCGTTGGGAATTTATGGCGTGATGTCGTTTGCCGTGGCACAGCGAACGCACGAAATCGGATTGCGCATGGCGCTCGGCGCCGGTCAAGGCCGCGTGCTCGCCCTCATTCTGAAGGAAGGCGTGACCCTGGCTTTTATAGGCTTGGCCCTCGGCCTCGGCGGCGCTTATCTGGTTGGCCGCACGATGCACAGCCTGTTTTACGATGTCGGCGTAGTCGACTTCACGGCCTTTAGTGCGGTTGCGGCCACACTGCTGGCCTCGGCTTTGCTGGCTTGCTACATCCCCGCGCGCCGTGCCGCCCGCGTCGATCCCTTGGTAGCTCTGCGATACGAATGACCAGAAGCCATACCATGAACTCACTGCATGGTACGACTTCTGTTTCTTTAGCGGCAAAGAATGCGAAGCATTGTAGCTCCTGACTAGTTGAAATACCGGTAACTTGAAAATCCACTCTACCGATTACCGCGTTTACCGGGCACTGACGAAACTCTCGGCCTTCTCGCATATAATCCTCAGCAAATGCCGACGCCAGCAAATGCAAAAACCTGTCGCCGATGTGGGAAGGTAGTGGTTGTAAACGCGGAACTGTTCGATACCTTCGAGGGCATGCACCGGCTTTGCTTTCATCTCGAATACGAGCATGCCGCACGCTCCAGTGTCATTCCTTTCGTGTTGCGATGCGCGAGAATGCCTTCACATCGTCGCGGCCGGCCGCTACCGTTTCGTTTGGTTCCGTGGCCGACTCAGGAATCTTAATAAGAGTTGCGTTAACTCTAGCGAACATGCAGCGCTGGCGGTCAAAGTCTAGGGTTGTGGCATGCATTTTCTAAACTCAACTGTTTGGCAAACGGCTAAGGCTCGATGGTTCGACTTCGGCAACAGCGGCATACTCGGCCTGCGTGGTGGGCAAAGAACCGGCAAGGAGAAGAGCAGCTCCGGCCAAGGCTAAATGAATTGCCAGATAATTCAAGCCGTTCGCGATGTCCGAGGCCTTGGCGATCGTAATGGGCAGGTAAATAAACAGAGCCAACGCAAGCACCGTTACTCCTAGAAACGTCGCTGCGGAACGGGCATATTTCCGAGTCGTCAGACCGATAGCGCAAACCACGAAGATTGTGCCAGTAAGGTACGCCCAGAACACGTGTCCCGGAATCCAGCCGGGCATGGTGACGAAAACCGGACCTTCCTGCGGAATGCCGGCAGCGAAAGTGGGGTTCAGATACTGGTCGATGCCGAAGACGGCCATCGAAATCGCGATGAAGAAGCGGGCAGCGACAATCAAGATTGACCCCAAGCTATGCAGGCCCAAGCTCTGAAGCCATGCCGGCGTGCCCTCCACTTGACAGCCCTCGGATCGCGAAGCGGCAAAGGCCAGCGCAGCGGCAGCGAGAGTTGAGTCTCTAAGAACGATAGTGAGTCTGGTCTTGTCGTACGGAGTCGCGAAGCATGAAGGAATATGAATGGTCAGCACAAAAATAAAAATCATAATTCCAAGAAGCGCCGCGGATAAACGTGGCTGTATTTTTGTAGCCAAGCTGAGGGCGGCAGCGATAAGAGCGACTCCTACAAAATAGGTCCAGAAAAGTTGGCCCGGAATCCAGGACGGAACGATTTTCGCGACGAAGGGAGCCGCCATAAAGTGGTCCCCGCCAAAAATGGCCATCGGGATCGCCAATAACAACGGACCAAGGAAGACGATCCTGTCGAGTCCATGTGCCTGCGGGACTTTGTACTTCCGGGCCATCACGATTCCGATGATCAGAATCGCTCCTCCCGCGAAGTACGGCCAGAGTGCGGCGCTGGTAATAGAGAAAGCTGCAAAAGCAAACGGAGAGGCGTGCAAATCGTGAAAGAAGTTAGTCATAAAAGGCCTGAGATAAAACTACGCAGGGACCTTCGTCGATCGACTGTTTTTTCGCAATAGCCACTTTCGTGGATTTTGATAGGACCACTTCAAGCCTTACGCCATCGCGACGACGTTCGGACCTCGGCGTGACTGAGGAATCCAAATTTCAAGAGTGACGAGGCTCGTGCCCATTCCTAGTTAACCGGGACGCTCTTCAACACCACTCCAATCACTTTGCCGGGCCCGGACTCTTGAGCAAAGGCCACAATCCGAAGATTCATCGGGCGAGGTCCGGGCAGCTTTAGCTTGATTCGAAAATCTTGACCAAGACTTTTCCCCGGTTCAAGCTTGCCTACTTTTGTGAGTTCGGTCATCACTGCGACATGGCTAAGATGACGACCATTGTTTTCTCCGCGCGAAACCTGCGACTCCGCGTGGTCGAGCGCGACGGCGACATACACATCGGCCTTGTGTTTCTCGGAGCTGACGTCAGATTCGACACGCCCTCGAACGTTGGCGAGATTCCCAGGCTCTACGCTCACCGATGCAAGCCGCATAGGAACTTTCGGAACGGAGGCGGCCTTTTGAAGAAGTTGGAAGACTTGCTCGTTGTTATTGGCCTTTAACTCCTCGGTTCCATCCACGAGGAATTGCGGAGTGAACGGCGTCTTCAGTCCAAGAGCGCGGACATACGCGTTCTGCCGGTCCGTGATGGAAGCGGAGGAGAATGGGTCTGTCCACCCATCGTGGTTCCAATAGTCCACATGCTCGCTGAGGACAATCAGTTGCGTACCCGGAATGGGTTGCAAGGCGTCCATTTTTTCCAATAAAGCATCCGCCGGAGGACAGCTGGAACAGCCTTCCGAGGTGAACAACTCCACGAGTATGGGCGTGGTGGGCGCGTTGTCAGCAGCGGCGAGATCAGTTCCTGACCAACTTCCGCTGGCCAATAGAAAAGCAACGAACAAAAATATGCTAAGTACCCCTGTTCGAATTAGCAGCGAGCGGATTCCAAATTCGAAGTTCGGACGGATCCAGATCTGCCCGAGGCGAGCGGTCAAAGTTGGCTTTGGATTTAAGGAACCCATATTTAGACTGATTCAAGCGCGTTACTTAGAGCCGAGTCGTCAGGGCTTCCAATCGACTTCCATCCCAAGACTCCATCTTTCCTCGCGGAGCAGCCTAGAGCATCTGAACTATCGACTCCAAGCGCCTGAACGTCTTTCTCCTACTAGATATATTCGTTCATCACCCGAGTTGCGAAAATGACCACATTAGGAGATTCCCTTATAACCAGTCGCTTTGCCGCTCAGATTCTTTTCACCGAAAAGCACACGCTTGAGTTGGCGGACGGCCTTGGGCATCTCTTCCGCCGACGTGTTTCCAAACCCCAAGATAAATCCTTGCCGACGCGTCTCGCCCAGGTACGCCGGGGAAAGTGGCCAAAGCCAGAGTTTCTCGCGTGCCGCGCGCGCCGCTACTTCCTGATCGCGGAATCCTCTCGGCAAGATGACGGCGAGATGCATTCCAGCTTCCGATCCATGTATTTCGAGCGCGGAACCGAATTCTCTTTGGAGGCCATCGACAAGCGCACTCCGGCGTAGTGCGTAAAGCTGGCGCATGCGGCGAATGTGGCGCGCGAAATGGCCTTCATTCATGAAGTCCGTGAGTACTGCCTGGAAAAAATGCGGCGGCCCAATATCCATGGCATACCGCACGGCCGCGAAACGATCGACCAGATCCTCTGGGATAACGACATAGCCGAGCCGCAATGAAGGGAATAGAGTTTTACTGAAGGTCCCGATATAGATGACGCGGGAGTTGTGGTCGAGGCCTTGAAGAGAAGCGATCGGCATGTTGCCGTACCGATACTCGCTGTCGTAATCGTCCTCGATGACCCAGGACCCTGAACTCTGTGCCCAGTCGAGAAGTTGAAGGCGGCGCGAAGCGCTCATGGTCGCCCCGAGCGGGTATTGATGAGATGGTGCGACAAAAGCGGCTTTGGCTTTGCGGTACTTCTTGACGCCGAAGGCGACGTCCAAGCCCTCATTGTCCACCGGGATGGGCAGCAGACGGCAGCCCGCCGCAGTTAAAACCTGCCGCGTCAACCAATACCCAGGTTCTTCTACCCACGCGGCGCTCCGAGCGTCAAGCAGTACGCGCGTAGCAATCTCCAGAGCCTGCTGAGAGCCGGCGACAATCATGACCTGCTGTGGATCGCAACGAACCGCACGCGCGGTTCTGAGGTAGGTACAGATGGCTTTGCGAAGCCCTTCGAAACCAAGCGGTCCACCGTAATACATTTCGCGTGCATGCGGACTTCGGCAGTGGCGCATGACCATGCGGGACCACGGTTGGAATGGAAATTGGTCGATTGCTGGCTGGCCTGCGTTGAAGGCTCCCATACCGCGCAACCAGGGGAGCCTTTCATACGGGGCAAGCAACATGGCACGTTTCGAAGGAGCCCGGGCGCCGGAACGAATCGCCGCTGAATCGTTCGAGATTCGATCACTGGACGTCCATTGGTCTGGCAGCGAACTACACACAAAAGTTCCCGCACCTGCGCGAGCTTCGAAATAGCCTTCTGCTAAAAGTTGCGCGTAGGCGGTCAAGACAGGAATTCTAGAGATCCCTAATTCGATAGCCAGCACGCGTGTAGAGGGAATTTGCTGGCCAGCTCGCAGACCGCGTCCGACGATCATCGCACGGTAGGAGTCGTAGAGTTGTCGATGCAATGGCTTGGCGATCTTGCGGTCCACGGCGATGACGGGCGAAAAAGCGTTCGGGACTTTCTTCATCTTGGCAACCAAGTGGTCATAACGGAATCGCCTCATGTGGATATTGCCACCGACCACTACCCGGCGCAAGAGTAGAAATATAGCTGCGGGCGAGCAGAATTATTGCTAGCCATTAGGAACTTCAGCGAACCGTTTGCCTATCTCCGGCGCGACACGACGTGGCGGTGCGGATTGTGGCCGGAGCGCTTGAATAGATATCGGCTTGGCCGGTTGCGTCGGGGGTGGATGTTAAATCGTTGTGGGAGAGGACTAAGAAATGAGATACGCAATCCGTTTGACTTTGGCAGTCCTGGTGTTGCTATGCGTGACCAGGAATGTTGTGGCGCAGAATACAAACTCCGGTGACATCCGCGGTACCGTGCTGGATGCCTCGGGGGCCGTAGTCCCGGGGGTAACCGTAACGCTGACCAACATAGATACCGGCGAAACGAAAAATTTCGTCACCAACGACAACGGTATTTACGACACCGTGTCGACGCGCCCCGGGAATTACAATCTCACGTTTAAGAAGGAAGGATTCAAGCAAGTCACGCGTGGGCCCATTCAGCTCCAGGTCTCCGTCATCACTGAGGACGCGACACTCACGGTCGGCCGGGCTACCGAGGTGGTCGTCGTCGAGTCCAATGGCGTGCCACTATTGCAAACCGAAACGGCACAACTCGGCACGATACAGGAAGCACAAACCATGGATAAGCTGCCCCAGGTAGGGGCTGGCATTACGGGCAACGACTGGGCCAACTTTAATGTCCTCCTCCCGGGAGCTGCCGGCTCTCCCACGGCGCCGATGTCGGAGGGTAGCGGCGCTTACAACGCCGGGGATGCCATCTCAATCAACGGTAATCTACCCAATTATGCAAACTACCTGCAGGACGGAGGCGTAGTTCAGTTGCCCGTGAGCAATAACGTAGACAACACTTTGTTCTCGGCCTTATCAGAGGTCCAGATTACGACTTCCTCGTTCTCGGCGCAGTATGGTATTGGCGGCGCGGTATTCAATCAAATTACAAAGAGCGGAACAAATACCTTTCATGGCTCCGCGTACGAGTATTGGCAGAACTCCGTCCTGAACGCGAAGCCCTTTTTCGGAATTCCGAACAGCAGCGGCGGATTTACACCACAACAAGTGGGCTATCTACGGTACGACCAGTACGGGGGAACCGTTGGTGGGCCCATCATAAAGTCAAAGTTGTTTTTCTTCTTCGCCGTAGACAAGGTCTACAACAACGGCGCTGCAAGCGCCACGCTAGGCACTGTTCCCACGCTGGCGGAGAGGGGTATGGGAACCGCCAATCCAGGCGCGTACGATTTCACCGGAGTCTCGAGCTTGTACGACCCGACGAGCTGCAACACGCCGGGTTGTGCACGAACCTCCTTTGCCGCGGAAAACACCGGGTCGCTGGCTGGTGTGAATGCAATTCCAGCCAATCGTATAGATCCTGTGGCGGCCAAGATACTAGCTCTTTACGCTTTGCCCAACGTAGGGGCCCCCGGACAGCTCACAAATAATTACAGCACGACCCTGCCCACCCCGAACCCGAATCTCCGCTATTTCGGACGTCTCGATTTCACTCTTTCACAGTCAAATACCATGAATTTTTCAATCAGCGCAAAGAACAACCCCGGGGTCAATAAGGGCGGACCGCTCGCGTGCCCGATCAACTGCTTTTCCGGTGATATAGACGGCTACAACGTGCAATACACCGATACCTGGACAATCAGTCCGACGATGGTGAACGAATTCCGCATGGCCTATACCAAACAGGGCAACTGGTTCGTTCCTCAGACCGTTGGGTACGATGCCGCCAGCGCTCTGGGTTTGCAGTATGCCAAGGCGGACGTTCTTCCTGAGATAAGTATGGGCGGCGGCGGACAATGTTGTGCGGCACTTGGTCCCGGTACAAACGCGATCTATATCGAAAATTTGTACGACCCCTCGGACGTAATTACCCTGATCAAAGGGAAGCACATCCTTCACTTCGGTGTTGAGGTGTTGATGGGCCAAGGCAATACTACGCCATGGGGAAACCTCCAATCGGGCAATTTCACCTTCACCGGGAACTACACGGCGCAAAATGGCGCTGCGACTACCACGGGAGCTGGCTTGGCCGATTTCCTGCTTGGCGATGTCCAGCGGTGGAGCGCGACCAATCAGGCCGTCTCCTACGCGCGGCTGAAGAGTCCTCAGCTATTCGTCCAGGACGACTTTAAGGTCAAGCCAACTCTCACGGTTAACCTCGGCCTTCGCTACACGGCGACAACGGGTTTCACCGAGATACATAACAGCATTGGCGGCTTCGATCCGAATCTCCCGCTCAACTACCCCTGCCCCTCTGCCCAGTTCACGAACTGCTCGTACGAGGGCTCGTTGGGTTCGATGTGGTTCGCTGGCCAGGACAATCGAAACTCACTCGAGAAGCCCATTTACAACATCTTCCTGCCGCGCGTTGGCTTTGCTTGGTCCTGGCGGCCGAATACCGTGGTGCGGGGCGGCTTCGGGATGTACTCGTACAACTTCAGTCAGGATACTTACGGACAAGGAATAGGATCTGGATCCCTGGGCACGAGCACAGGCAACGCTTCGGACGTGAACGCGGGAACAGGACCGCAACCGTTGATCTACCTTTCCTCGTCAGCCGCTACTGCTGCTTCCGTACTCAACTATGTCGTGGGCTCGCCGAGCGCCCGAGTACCCTACACGTATCTCAACCTAACGTCACCCTCGAATCAGACCTATATCCCATATAACGTTCCCACGGGTCGGATCAACGAATGGCAGCTGAGTATCGAGCATCAATTCGGCCGGGATTTCATGGCCTCGCTCGCGTATGTGGGGAGCCACGGCACGCACCTACAATTTCCGACGGACATCAACCAAATAACGAGCGCGGCTGGGATCGCCGCAAGCTCGGCCGCTGGTGGGTTTGTTCAGGCGGATCGCCCCTTTCCAGCTTGGGGAAGCCTTTCCGGCAACAATTACAATGCCATTTCAAATTACAACGCGCTTCAAGCGCAAGTAACGAAGCGCTATTCCAACGGACTGCTCTTTAGCGCGAACTTTGTCTGGTCGCACTTCCTGGACGATCAGGATTCGGGCGGATGGGGCAGTCGGGGAGGAACGCAATATTGGCAGATCGGGAACGACCCCGCAGCCAATTACGGCAATTCCAATTTCGACATCCCGATCGCATTCAAGGGGTATGCCTCGTACGAGCTGCCCTTTGGCCGAGGCAAGCGGTTTCTCAACGACGGTCAGGTCGTGGATGCACTCGTGGGCGGATGGCGCATCGCGGGAACATTCATCGCGCAGAGCGGAAATCCATTCACGGTGGTAATGAACACTAACTTGAATCAGACCATCACCGGCTGCGGCCTCGGCGGCGGCTTGGGCGCCACCGCCTTCGCCTCCGGCGGCGACGTCATCAACGGGTGCAATTGGTTCGCAAACGTTGTGGGCAACACCAACGGACCCAAAACTACTGCCGAGTGGTTTAATACCGCAGCGTTTGCCAGCCCAACCGCACCATCCACAACAAATCCAGGCGCGTTGTTTGAGTTCGGAAATGAAGGCAGGAATTCCCTCAGAGGACCAAGGTTGTCCGTTGTTAACCTTTCCCTAGCGAAGCGATTCAGCCTCAAGGAACGATTTCACCTGGAACTGCGCGCGGACTTTGTCAACGCTCTGAATCACCCGAGCCTCGGCATTCCGGGCCAAACCTTAGGAACAGCTAATTTCGGGCAGATAAATGCCGCGACACAAAACGGTGGTGTTGCGGTGGCTCCCCGCAGTGGTCAATTGAGTGCCGTGTTTTCGTTTTAACCCCGATCCACTGTCTTGAAGGTGCGTTGGAGGAAGTCCGCCTTCGCACCTTTCGGACAAGGCAAACCAAAAATGGCGCTGCACCGGCAAGTGCCAACAAGGCGAAATAAATCGCCCGCATCCCCAGTGCGATTTGTTTGCGAAGCGGTGTCGTTTTTATTGGCGATCGATCGAGCGGCAAGCGGTAGGCTCAGATGGGCGGCTCTCCTACCCTCGATGATCAGTTCGCCCGTGTGCGTATGCAACGCTTAATAGGCGCCGTCATGGCCAATCGTGGCGACCCTGCAGGTCTTGAAAACTTGAGACCGGCGATCTTCTCGTTGGAACAAGTTTCGCGAACCGCCCCATCTTCCCCACTGGTCCTGCAGGAACTGGCAACCGATTATCGCTTTCTCGGAGTTCTTCTGGATGGTCTCGGCGATTACCAAGCGGCGGCAGAAAGGTACCAGAAAGCGTTGAGCACGAACTTGCTCGGTGTAACGCCGCACTGCTAACACTGACTCGGCAAGTTCAATAGCGCTTCATAGTTCTCAACTGCACAGTCCGATTTGACTTTCCCGCCTGAGCTGACTCTCCTGTCACAGGAATGCAACGCTGCGGCCTGAAATGGCGCGATTCACTCTTTTTCAGGCTTTTTCTTCGGTCCAATTTCGGCCCACTTCACCGGCGAGATAAATGACGCGCTTCCTCGCAATCGACACCAGAAGCAGCACTTAGATTTTTGTACCACGTATCTTCTAAGCAGAATGCCGCAGGTTCGAGTCCTGCCGGGGCGCCATCTCATTGAACTGAGAAGAGTAAGAAGAATCGCACTTCACCTTTGCCCCTCTGCGCAGAAACTAACTCGGTCAACTTCCTAGAACCCCGTTTCTGGCCAATAGAAAGTCGCTAGTTCGGTGGACACAAGGGCGTTTGTCGGTACTAATCCGACGGACGAATCGATAGTCTCCGACTTGCCGGTCGTTCGGGAGCTGTTCGGTAATCCGTCGCTTCGGAGCCGAAAACTCGCAAGCGGGCGAGACTGGTTGCGGGCACTGCCGTGCGATCGCCCACGCCGCAACGTCCTTCGTGCAAGATCCGTAAAACGCGTGACGCGAAGCCGCTGCCGGCATGACGGCGACCGGAGGCTCTCCTTCGACGACCACATTGGCTAGCACCTGCTCGTCGGCGCCCTCCGGAAGCTTCGTCAAGTCGAGAAGACTCTGCCCGCCCTTTGGCAAAAAAGCCGCCACGTATAAGCGCCGCGACATGTTGGGGACATCGTGCCGGCCCTGAAGGGGCACTTTTGTTGCAACGCCGTTGGTTGTCGTCAGGACTTTGGCATCGACGGATCGATCTTTTCCGCCCAAGCCAGAATGCCGCCGGTGAGGTTCGAAACATTCGTGAATCCA
>DATHPO010000097.1:0-4751 GCA_035483835.1 Terriglobales bacterium | reverse complement strand
GGACGCGTCGCTAGTGCCAGAAACTTGTCTAGAGTCCTCTGCTTTGCCAGTGTGATTGCGGGATTCGGTTCGGCAAGCTAAGGCCGATATACGACATGGCGCTTCGTGCCCGACGATTAGCATGGCTCCGGTACTGGCGATCACTAGTGTGGTGGCAAGGACTTGGTGGTAACGGTTCTTTGACCCCGTTGGAGAGTTTTCTAAACCATTCGTCACCGGGCCGAGCCGAATCCCTATTTCTATTTCAGGAGCATAGGGATGAACACGGATAAAAAGCTGTGGCGAAATCGGAAAGCGAAGAAGGAACTAGCGCGACGGTTGCAGTCGGAGAACCCAGGTCTGGAGGTAGTCCATCCCCATGCCGCGGGAATCGATGTCGGTAACGGAGCTCACTACGTGGCGGTGCGACCGGACCGTGATCCGCAACCGGTGCGTCGCTTCGAGTGCTTCACTGCGGATCTATATCGCTTAGCCAACTGGTTGCAGAGCTGTGGCGTGCAGACCGTGGCATTGCAGTCCACCGGTGTCTATTGGATTCCCCTGTATGACATTTTGGAACAGCGCGGGTTCGAGGTTTATCTGGTCAACGCGCGGCATACCAAGAATCTGCCTGGACGGAAGAGTGACGTGCAGGAAAGCCAGTGGCTGCTGAAATTACACACCTACGGATTGCTGAATAACTCGTTCCAACCACCTTGCAAGATTCGCATCCTGCGGACCTACTGGCGGCAGCGGTTACAACACGTCACCGGAGCGGCGACCTGTGTGCAACGCATGCAGAAAGCACTGACGCAAATGAATATTCAGCTCGCCAATGTGATCAGCGATTTGAGCGGGGTGACCGGGCAGCTGATTGTGCGAGCCATCGTGGCCGGGGAACGCGATCCGCAGAAGCTCGCCGAACTCAGTCACCCGCGGATTCAAGCCAGCCGCGCCGAGATTGCCAAAAGCCTGGAGGGCAACTGGCGCCGGGAACTGATCTTCGTGTTGCAACAGGAACTCGAGATGTATGACACCTACCAGCGACGAGTTGCCGAATGCGACCAGGAATTGCAGAAGCACCTACGCGCTTTTTCCGATAGTATCCCGGCGCCCGTGAAAGAAGCACTGCCCACGAAAAAGAAGAAAAAACAAAACAAGAATAATCCGCGCTTCCATCTCGCCGATGAACTCCAGCGCATCACCGGAGTGGATCTGACGCGCATCGATGGCGTCGATGTGATGGTCGCGCAAACGGTCATCAGTGAAGTGGGACTGGACATGAGCCCATGGAGAACAGAGGCGCACTTTGCTTCCTGGTTGGGAGTCTGTCCCGACAATCGCATCAGCGGCGATAAAGTGCTCGCGCGAGGAACTCGTCATGTGCTCAACCGCGCGGCCACCGCACTTCGGCTGGGAGCCTCCACGCTACTAAGAAGCCAAACCTACCTCGGAGCACAGTACCGACGCTTACGCAGCAAGCTCGGCGCCCCGAAAGCCATCACCGCCATGGCTCATCGCTTGGCTCGGCTGGTCTATCGCATGCTCAAGTATGGTCAGCAATACGTCGACAAGGGTGCGGAATACTACGAGCGAAGAAACCGCCAACAACAAATCGAGTTCCTCAGAAAAAAGGCGGCCCACCTCGGCCTACAGCTCGCACCAGCTCATCCTTAATCAAGAAGTTTCTGGAGAGCCGGGTTACCGGACAAGTCCAGTCCCAGTACTTCAAGTTTCCGATTTCCACTGCCAGCTCAACCGGTCGATGCAACACCATCTAATCAGTTGATCCGACACTACTTCCCCTGGAGAACCGATCTGTTCGGCTGCGGTCAAAACCTAGCCAGGGTAGCGTTCCGGCTGATCTAATCTAGCGAGCGATTTTAGCTTTTGTTTTCAATGCAAGGTGGGTTCGAACTTAGTGTTGCGTCGACCCATTGAGACCACCCGGATTACCGGACAATGATATCAAGCGGATTAGCTTTCTACCCCCGAGCTTGCGTTGCAGGCCTGACGTTACCTCAATCGAGATTGCCGTCCTTGACACCTCTCGCCGGGTGGCCCTAACCTTCGAGTAGTCGTAAGAGGACGCCAGTTCATGAAACACCAAATCGCAAGATCCGATCTTCCCGTTCCCTATGGGACTATCTGTCTCGCATCTCTGCTGTTGCTGTTCGTTTTGCCGCTGACTAGCCATGCCCAGGCTGAGCTGCGTGCCGACAAGCAAATCCTCCTTGAAGCCATACCCGGTACGGAGACTATAAAAAAGGGGCCTGACGACAAACTCTACGTCCTCACTCGATCAGTTAAGTCCCCCAGCTCGCTCTGGATATCGGATTACTCCGGGTCGTCTATGCGTCAAATTCTCAGCGGTGGATCGGAGCCCACAGACCTCCGCTTCCCGAAGGACTTCACGGTGGATCGAGATGGAAACGCGATTGTCGTGGACGGTTTAATTAAGATTTTTTCCAGCGATGGAAAGCTACTCAGTTCCTTTCCGTCTGATAGGCCGGAATCCGTAGGCGTTTTGAGCGACGGCAGGATTCTTGTCAGCGGGTTTCCTAGAGACAACTTGGTGTCTGTTTTCGATAGGCAGGGAAGGCTTTTGGGTGGGATTGGGATTCCAGCGAAAATCGACGAAGACCGCTTTTTTAATGCTGTTCTGAATATGGGAACCATTGTTGTCGACAGAGAGGACAACATCTATTATGTCTTTCGCTTTATGCTTACGCCGATGATTCGCAGGTTCAAGTCGGACGGAACGCTGACCGCCGAATGGCATTTAGACGCCGGGGAAGTACCGGAGCAAGTCGTGGCAGCGGCCAAGATGAAATATCAGGAGAACAGGAAATCCGGGAATTACGGCGGTGTGCAGGTTCTGACGGCCGCCGCTTTTGACGAGGACTCTAAGGCGCTCTGGGTGGCTTCGGGAGCTAGGATCTTGCAGCTCGATAGTTCAGGCAAGGCGATTCGAAGCTTCGACTTGGTCCAGCCCGATGGGGTGCCGGTTCAAACGTCCGGGCTTCTCGTGGACCGCGATTTCATCCGTGCCGCGGGGGCTCTTCATGGAACTTTCGAGTTCTTGAAGCCACACTGACTCAACGTCCAGCACGCCAACAAAAATTGCACTGATCCGACGTATCTTCGGCTCAACTCCCGATAAGTCGGATTACCGGTAAAGTTGGTTCTGGCACTTGATCAGCCCAACGCATATGCGCTGGTCTCCAAGTTTGGAGTCAAACGACAGGTTCGATGCCGAGTCGATCATTTACAGCTTGTCGGAGCCTCTGCTTGCAGCCCAGGTATTTCTCTGTGGTCTGCACCGATACATGACCGAGCAGGAATTGGATCTGTTCCAATTCGCCTCCCGAATCGTGACAGAATCGAGCGCACGACCTCCTGAGGTCGTGTGGCGCGAGCTTGGAAATTCCTAGCCTCTCCGCGTACTCCTTGACGACGTGCCAGACTACTTTTTCAGTGATCTCCGTTCCCCAAACAGTCCCTTTGCGACAAACGCACCGGAAGATTTTGCCGCGGGCGAGTTGCGCTATCGCCAGCCAGTCATCAATGGTGTGCTTTACCCAATCTGGCATTGGGACCGTACGGATGTGCCCGCCTTTTCCTACCAGGTCAACGATTGCCCAATGATCTTCGCGGCGCTGGATGTGGTCAAACGTTAAATCAATGAGTTCTCTCCGGCGGAGCGCACACCCCAGGAGGGTTGCGAGAATCGCGCGATCCCTCTTTCCCTTTAGCGTGTTCCTGTTGGGAAGTTGCCACAGCGAGCGAGCCTCATTCACTGTCAGCCAATTTCCCAGCCGGATGCCCAACTTTTTCGCTCCCTTTACACGACGAATACCGGCGGCCAGATCCGGACTGAGAAGGCCCGTATCGGCTGCCTCATAGGCGAGTCGTCTGACGGCGGCGAGCCTCACATTGATGGTCCCAGGTGCAAGCAACTTGTCTTCGAGATGAATCCGGTAGCGGTGACCACTGTTTTGTTGAACGAAAGCCGAGGTTCCGAGCAATACCAAGAGACAAAATCTTCGATGGAGCGGCGATAGCTTCGTTGCGATTCCGGTGAACGTAAGCTCACGAGCACCGCTGATTTGACATGCTCTAGGTCAGGGAGACCCAGTTTGGTCTTCTGTCGATTTGGTTTTTTCGTTCTAATTTTTCTTCGCATGGATGCCACCTCCTGCCGAGGAAAGTGCAAATGGCATGATTTGCAGTCCCACGCAATCCCTGGACACCGCTTGGGCAAGCGAGTATGAAGTCTTTGAGGGAAACGCTGGCGCTAGCTGCTCATGTTTCGTGAGGTGCTGCATGGACTTCGATGGGGAAAAATTGGAACAGGTAGTTCTTGCATTGTTCCAGATGAATCTGTCTGATGACTCCGGAAGACGTGCTTGGAAAAGTCTTCCTTGGAGCGTAATGGATTCATTGCATCAAAAGGGTTACATCTCCGACCCAGCGACGAAGAACAAGTCCGTGTGGTTATCCGAAGAGGGGACTAAGCTGTCAAAGGAACTCTTCGAGAAGCTCTTTGCTGCAGAATAGGTTTGTCCGGGACGCCCAATGAGGTTGCGGCTGATCGCTCAGGTCCAGTACGAACTTTGCCGATAATGCGACTAACAGCTTGTTGAACAATCTAGGTTTTCGAGTTTTTCGTTCTACATTTTGAGTTTATCGATGAGTTGTAAAGGCGTGCTTTGGGTTGTTCTGTCTATCGAGCGGGCCCGCATCGAACTTCGGTATCACGTTCGGGCCAT